>JACRBX010000168.1 GCA_016219225.1 Deltaproteobacteria bacterium | reverse complement strand
GAGGAAGAAAACCGCCAATAACCCCCTCTCCGTCATTCCCGTGAAAACGGGAATCCAGGTGTTGTATGGAGACGAAAAGAACCTGGATTCCCGTTTTCACGGGAATGACGGACAAGAAAGCGCAGAATTCATATTGAATGTTTCAAATTTTTCAAAGGGCTGAATTATTACAAACCTGTTGGTTCCGGCTTGTCCGGGTTAGGTTTATTAAAGAAGAAGGTTCTTTTTTTCGGAATTTAAATAGACTGATCGTTCAGTCCAAACCTTTACCTGAATTTTAAAACGGAAGGAAATAAAAATGGCACTTAAAACACCTCAACAATACATAGAGAGCCTGAAAGACGGCCGGGTCATGTACTTAAACGGAGAAAAGGTCCCCGATGTGACCGAGCACCCTATTCTAAAGATCTGTCGTGACTGGGTGGCCATGGATTATGTGCTCAACCAGGACCCCAGGTACCAGGACCTTTTAACGGAATTAGATGAAGACGGCGAAAGGGTCAGTTTCGCCCTCATGCCCCAACGGACCCAAGAGGACCTTTTCCGGCTTCGCGAAATGGTCAAGCTCTGGGCCAGGGTCTGTTTCGGCAAGCCCTCGGGGGCCAAGTTTGTGGCTAAAGACGGTTTGAACTCGGTGACCGTGGTCAGCCGGAGGGTCGACAAAAAATACGGCACCCATTATGCCGAAAATGTCGAGGCCTACCGCAAACACCTCCAAAAAAACGACCTGTCCTTTGCCATGGGTCTGACCGATGTCAAGGGGGACCGCAGCCTCCGCCCTTCGCAGCAAAAGGGCCACCAGGATTACTATGTGCGCATCGTCGAAGAACGGAAAGACGGCGTCATCGTCCGCGGCGCCAAGACCCACATCAGCCAGGCTCCGCTGTGCAATGAAGTCTTGATCGCCCCCTGCCGGGCCATGAAGGAAGATGACAAGGCCTATGCCCTCTCTTTCGGCGCCCCCCTCAACGCCAAAGGCATAACCCTTATTTCCGCCGAGCCGGAGATACAGGAAGGGGTGGACCTCTTCGATCATCCCATTGCCGGGGCCATCTTTATCAACGACGCCACCATCATTTTTGACGACGTCTTTATCCCCAACGAGCGACTCTTTTTAAAGGGCGAATGGGAATTCGCCGGCCAGGTGGCCTACATGTTCGCCAATTTCCACCGTCTCAGCGCCGAGACCTACAAGGCCATGGAACTGGAGCTCTTCACCGGCGCCGCGGCCCTGATGGCCGAGTATAACGGCATCGAAAAGGTCTCCCATGTGCGCGAAAAACTCACCTGGCTGGTCATGTATACGGAAATGATCGAGACCCTGGGCCGGGCCGCCGTGGAACATTGCATTAAGGAAGAGGATTCGGATCTGGTTTATCCCAATCCAATGATCGCCAACATCTGCAAATACCAGTTTGCCAACAACTGGCATGAGGCCACCAAATATATTCAGGACATCGCCGGGGGTATCGTGGCCACCTGTCCTTCGGCCAGGGACTTTTTCAATCCGGCGACCCATGACCTCTTAGACAAGTATCTGGGCGGGAAGGCGGGTGTGCCTACGGAAGAGCGGCTGCGCATGGTCAAGCTGGTCAGGGACCTGACCTCTTCTTATGAAGACGTGCTGACCATCCATGCCGAAGGGTCGCTCGAAGCCCAGAAGATGTCCATCCTGCAGTTGGCCGATTTTGATCGTTACAAAGCCGCGGCTAAAAGGGCGGCCCGGGTGGAGAACAAGAAGGGACATCCGATTTTTGATGAACTGCCGGCTTTCCCGCCGAGTCTTTAAAACGAAAATAGATTATTAACCACCCTTGGCCTCTGTTGGGGCGCTTGTAGGGGCGGGTTTAAAACCCGCCCCTACGACGGTGTATTTTTATGCTTCGTGGTGCTCCTTGGGGCATGAGAGCTTAATATGAAAAAAGGGTTCAAGGGTTCAAGTGAAAGGCGTGGAAATTAACCACATTAATTCCTTGTATAAATTTTCATACTTCGTGGCTCCCCCTGGGGCATGAATGCTTAGTCTGATAATAGGGGAATAACCTCTGGTGCGAGGCATACGGTATTTCCTTAAACCTTGCACCTTGAACCTTGAACCCCTATGGGAGTGATCGTGGAAAATCAGTTGAATATGATCCCCATATTTTTTCTCCACGGGCTGGTCTACGGGATGCTCATCTTCCTGGTGGCCTCGGGACTCACCCTGGTGCTGGGGATGATGGATATCCTCAACTTCGCTCATGCCTCGATCTACATGATCGGGGCTTTTATCTGCTACCAGACCATCCAATGGACCAACAACTTCTGGCTGGCCCTGGTGGCGGCTCCTTTGATTTGTGCTTTATTGGGCATTCTGATCGAACGCGGGTTGATTCGGAGAATCCATGCCTCCGGGCATGTGGATGAACTGCTGCTCACCTTCGGTCTGGCCATGGTCATCACCGAGGTGATTAAGTGGATTTACGGCACAACCCCCCTGCCCGTATCCGTTCCCTCTTCTCTGGCCGGTTCCCTCCAGTTGTGGGCCGATGTCAAATATCCGGTCTATCGGCTGTTCATTTTGTTCATCTCCGCCTTGGTATTGGGTCTTATGTTCTATATCCTCAAAAAGACCAGGCTGGGGATTTCCATCCGCGCCTGTGTCCAGGACAGCGTCATGGCCGATGCCCTGGGGACCAACGTAACCCTGATTTTCATGTCCGTCATGGGCATCGGCGCCTGGCTGGCCGGTCTGGCCGGGGTTATCATCGCCCCCTATCTGAGCGTCTATTCGGGCATGTTCGCCGACATGATCATGGATTGTTTTGCCGTCATTGCCGTCGGAGGGCTGGGCAGTCTGGGCGGGGCCTTTATCGCCGCCCTCCTGGTCGGGCAGATTCAGTCCTTCGGGGTCATCTTTCTGCCCAGGATCTCCCTCATCCTTATTTATCTGCTCATGGTGCTGGTCTTCACCATCCGGCCGAGCGGCCTTTTCGGGAAAAAAGAATGAGACCGTCTTTCAAGACTCTGGCCCTGATAGTGGGTCTGATCCTGATCGCCCTGTTGCCTCTGGTTCTGGAGAAATTTCACGTCTACCTCCTCACCGAGGTCATGATTTATGCCATGCTGGGCGCCAGCTACTATCTGCTCCTCGGGCATACGGGACTCCTTTCCCTGGGGCACGCCGCCTATTTCGGCCTCGGCGGATACACCACGGCCTTTTGTTTGGTCTATGGGCCGGAAATCCCCCTGCCCATCGCCTTGCTGGCCGGCGCCCTGACCGGATTGTTAAGCGGCCTTATTATCGGCTCCATGCTGCTCCGGCTGACCAAGATCTATTATTCCTTTGCCACCCTGGCCTTCAGCCAGATGCTTTGGGCCAGCGCCTGGAAATGGCGCTCCCTGACCGGCGGGGATGACGGCCTGACCGGCTGGTCCTCCCGGCAGGTGTCCCTGCCTTTCTTGGGCCGGTTCAGTCTGAGCGACGTCACTTTTCTATTTTACCTCGTTTTCGCGGTGGCCCTGGTCTCCATACTGCTCTGCTGGTATTTTATCAGGACCCCCCTCGGCAATACCCTGGCCGGCATCAAGGCCAATCCCAACCGGGCCAGCTTTCTGGGTATCCATAACGCCCTGGCCAAATTGATGCTCTTCGGATTTTCCGGCCTGATCGCCGGAACATCGGGAGCGCTGTTTATTCTATTCAAAAAAATGGCTTCCCCTAATTTCCTGGATATGTTCACCTCCTTTGACATCGTGGTCCTGTCGGTAGTGGGCGGCTATTCCAGTTTTGCCGGTCCCCTGGTCGGTTCCTTCGTTCATGTCTATATGGTCGAATATCTCAGTTCCTTTACCGAACGCTGGCAGTTGATCATGGGGCTTTTCTTCATGATGGTCATTCTATTTTTCTCCGGAGGACTCGTGGGCCTGCTGCGCCGTCTTTCCGCCAGAATCCCGCTTTTGAAAGGGGCCGGGAAATGACGACTCCTTTATTGCGCTTAGCCGGCGTCAGCAAACATTTCGGAAAGTTCAGCGTCATCGAGGACGTCAATCTGGAAGTGGTGCAAGGGGAAAGGCACGCCCTCATCGGCCCTAACGGGGCCGGGAAAAGCACCCTCTTTAATCTGATTACCGGAAAATATTTCCCAACCGAGGGGACCATCTATTTTAAGGGTGAACAGATCGATCACCTCCCCCCGCACAAAGTCAATCGGCTCGGGATTTCCCGCTCTTTTCAGATCATTAACATTTTCAAGGAAATGACGGTTTACGAAAACGTGCGGAATGCCGTTGTGGCCAAGCATCGCTTAAGTCTCCGTTTCACTCGCCCCCTATCCGCTTTCTCCTTCATTCGAGAGGAAACGGAACACATGCTCGGCCGTATCAACCTGACACCCTTCCGCGATGAGCCGGCCGGGACCCTGGGATACAGCCAGCAGCGCGCCCTGGAGATCGGGATGACCATCGCCCAGGACCCGGAGCTTGTCCTTCTGGATGAGCCGGGGGCCGGTCTCTCCCCTGAAGAGACCAAGGAAATCGTCAAGCTGATCCGGGAAGTTACGGCCCGGAAAACCCTGCTCATCGTCGAACACGACATGGATGTGGTCTTTAACCTGGCCGACCGTATCAGCGTGCTTAACTGGGGGAGGATCGTTCTGACCGAAACCCCTGAACAGATCAAAAACAATGAGATGGTCAAAGAAGTTTACCTCGGGAATCTCTTTGAGCCCAAGGGGCATTAACCGTTTTGATGTTCATTTTTTCCGGCTACACGAGGCATGAAAATATTTTTTATAATTGTTTAGCCGTTTGAAAAATTTGAAACTTTTACCTGCAAATTTCGGCTTTCTCGCGCGTCATTCCCGTGAAAACGGGAATCCAGGTTCTTTTCGGCTCAGCATAACACCTGGATTCCCGTTTTCACGGGAATGACGGAGAGGTTATCGACTTTTTTTCAAAAAGCTAAATTGATACTTTTTTGATTTTTAATTCCGAATTCCTAATTCCAAAATCCGAATTCTGAGCAGGGGTTCTTATGTTGTTAGAGGTCAGTCAGATCCACACCTATTACGATGACAGTCACGTTCTGGACGGGATAATACTGGAAGTGGCCCGGGGGGAACTGGTGGCCGTTTTGGGAAGAAACGGGGTCGGCAAATCGACCACCCTAAAGAGTATTATGGGCATCGCCCCTGCCCGGAGCGGGTCTATCCGCTTCAAGGGGAAAGAGATTCAGGCCCTGCCCCCTTACCGTATTGCCCGGATGGGGATCGGTTATGTCCCCGAGGAAAGAAGGATCTTTCCCGAATTGACGGTTCGAGAGAATCTCATCATGGGGCTCAAGAACGGAAAAGAGCAAAACCCCCGGTGGACCATCGACAGGGCTTACGGTCAGTTTCCGCAACTGGCCAAGCGGGACAGCGCTTTGGGAAGCAATCTCTCCGGGGGCGAACAACAGATGTTGACCCTGGTCAGAACCCTGATGGGGGAGCCCGAGCTTATCCTGATTGATGAACCCTCGGAAGGATTGAGCCCCATCATGGCCGAGGCCATCTTCGCCCTGATTAAGGAGATACACCGGGAAGGGGTCGCAGTCCTATTGGTTGACAGGAACCTGCCCTTTACTTGCGGGTTGGCCGAGCGGGTATACATAATGGTCAAAGGGACTTTCGGATACACCGGGACCGGCCCGGAGGTTCTGGAGAACACGGAGATTCAGGCTAAATTCCTTGCGGTTTAATACGAAAATAAGTTCGGAGTTGAGAGTTCAGAGTAAACCATTTTCATCCTTCGTGGTGACCGCTTCAGGCGGGCATGAGCGCTTAGTACAAAAATAGATTTTTTATCGCCCCTGGCATTCCTTGGGGCTCTGTAGGGGCGGGTTTTAAACCCGCCCCTACAGCGGTATTTTCATGCTTCAAGTGAAAGCTATCCGGGAATCATGGATTTCCGGGGGAGACTAAAATATCAAGGAGGGTATCGCATGAAAAAAAGTATCAGGAAAAGATGGATCGGTGTTTTGCTCGTTGGTCTGGTATTGGGTTTGGCTACTTCGGTCTGGGCCGAAAGGCCTATCAGAATCCTTATGACCGACCCCCTGTCCGGGCCGGCCAAGGACCTGGGGGAAAGAAGCCTTCTGGGCATCCAGTTCGCGGTGGAGGAGTTTAACGCCCAGGGAGGACTCAACGGCCGGAAGGTGGAGGTGGTCGCCGAAGACAGTCAGACCAAGCCGGATATCGCCGCCCGGAAGGCCCAGAAATATCTGCTGGAGAAAAGTGTGGATTTCATCTGCGCCGGATACGGCACACCGGTGGCCAAGGCCATGAATGACCTGGCCGGCCAGAATAATATTGTCTTCATCTATTTTTCCATGTCCGATGAATCGACCGGCAAAGACTTTTCCTATCATTCCGTCCGGCTGGTCTATAACACTTCGATGATTGCCCGTACCCTGGTACACTATGTGGCCAATCATTCCCAATTCAAAAAAATATATCTCCTCAACCAGGATTATTCCTATGGACGGGATATGGCCGCCGCCTTAAAAAAGGAAATCGCCAAACAGATGCCCGGGGCTCAGATCGTCGGGGAAGATTATAATCCCTTTTTTACCAAGGATTTTTCTCCCTTTCTCTCCAAGATCAAGGCCGCCAATGCCGACTGCATCCTCACGGCCAACTGGGGACCGGACATCACCATCCTGATGAAACAGCGGACGGAATTAGGGGTTAAAGCCGTGGTGGTCAATAATGCCCTGAGCGACCCCCTGGTCATCGGCGGCTTTCCCGAGGCCGCCCAGGGAAGCACCGTCAGTGATGCCTACATGAAGACCGTCACCACCCCGGAGAGCCTCGATTTCGTCAAACGGTGGCAGAAAAGATATAAAGGCACCACCTACCCTGAACCCGACAACATCAGCGGGAGATCCTATGTCGGCATTAAGTTTTTGCTCGAGGGCGTCAAAAAAGCCCAATCCGTGGAGGTCAAGAAACTCATCCCGGTCCTGGAGGGGATGCGCCAGAAAAGCCTGAACGGCGAGATCTACTTGCGGGCCTGCGATCATCAAATGCAATCGCCCCTTCCCGTGGCCGTCGTCAACAGCAAGACCTACCCCTTCGTCGGCGCGCCGACCATGATCCCGGCCTCGGCCATCGCCATCGAAGAGAGCGCCATTGATAATCCCAGGTGCAAGAAGAAATAAAAAGAAGAAATAAAAAGTGTGAAGGGCCAATAAGAAAACCCCATTTCTCAAGGTGAAATGGGGTTTTCATTAAAATAACGAATCAAAGCACACCCGCTATTTCACCTTATCCCTGCCGATTTGGAAGGCCTGTCGGTTGACGTCCAAAAGCTTCTTGGGAAATGTTTCTTCGATGACAGCGGTAAAATCCTCAAGCTCCAGGGGAAGAATATCCAGACCGCTGACGGCCCCGATCATGATAATGTTGCTGAGAATGGGATTCCCCAGTCTCAGGGCTTCCTCGGTGGCCTCGATCAGCCAAACCCGGGAGGACAAGCCTTCCAGGGTCTTTTGGATGGTCTCGATTTCCGGGTACCCGGATTCTCCGGCAATGACACTCACCGGATGGACCGGCCTGGTGTTGGTCAGCACGATCACTTCGCGGTTGCCGTAGGCGGCGATGATCCGGATGGCCTCGACGGGCTCCAGGGCGATAACGATATGGGCCTTTCCTTTGGGGATTTGAGTGCTCAAGGTGGAGGCGGCCGAGACGCGGAGATGGCTCATCACCGAACCTCCCCTCTGAGAAGCCCCGAAGGTTTCTCCAATCGTCAGGAAGTATCCCTTCCGGGAAAGCATGTTGGCCAGGATCCGGGAGCCCATGACATTGCCTTGCCCGCCGACCCCGGCCAGAATGATGTTATACGGATCTTGGATTAATGGTTTCATACTGATACCGGCTCCTCTCTCCTGATGGCCCCGCTGGTGCAAATATCGGCGCAGACCCCGCAGCCCGCACAAATCACCTCATCGATCCTCGATTTTTTCTTTTCTTTATCCCAGATCAGACCCGGGCAGCGGAATACCCGTGTGCAGAGACGATTACAACCGCACTCCTCGCCCAGGCATCGGGATTCATCGATACGCATCGTATGACTTTTTTTCCCTTTCTTTTCCGGGCTCAAGGCGCATATCTGGCGCAGGATGAGCACCTTTATCCCTTCTTCCTCCAGAAGCGCGTTGATCGTCGCCCGCGTCTCTTCCAGCTCAAAGGGGTCCCGTATGACCACTTTCGCCCCCATGGCCTCACAAACCTTGGCAATATCTATCTGGGGTGCCGCCTGGCCCAGGGCATTAATCGGCAATCCGGGATGGGGCTGGAACCCGGTCATGGCCGTGCCGCTGTTGTCCAAGATGATCAAGGTGGTGTTAGCCTCATGATGGACGGCATTGACCAGGGCCGGTAAGGCGGCATGGAAAAAGGTGGAATCCCCGCAAACGGTAAGCGTCGGTTGATCCATCCCGAAGGCCTCCAGCTTTCCGAATCCGCAAGCCAGTCCTAAGCCGGAGCCCATGGCATGGGCGATCTTAACGGTGCTGAACCCGGCCGGTCGGGCACCCAGGCTGTAACAACCGATATCTCCGCAGACAAATCCCTTCCGGTTATCCAATTGCAAGGCCTTGTGGATGGACCAGAACGAAGCCCGATGGGGACATCCCGGGCAGAAGGTCAGATCCCTTTCAGGCGCCAGAGCCCCGGCCGCCTCCTGAGCCTCCTTGGCGTATTCCCCATCCATCGATGCGTACGGAGCCCCCATAATCTTGGAAAGACCCGCAGCCACCAGGTCCGGGTTGAGCTCTCCGACCATGGGAATGGTCCCGTCATTTTTTCCGTAAAAGGTCTTGATCCCGATCTCGGCCGCCTGTTCCGCCGCCAGGATCTTGACGCTGTCCTCCAGGAAGGGAATGACCTCCTCCACGATCAGGATCTTTTCCGTCAGGGCCAGATATTTCTTCATAAATTTGGGAGGCAGCGGCCAGGTGGTTCCCAATTTGAGGAGTCCCACCCGGTCTTTCAATCCCAGAAGATGAATGGCTTCCCGGCAATAGAGGGTGCAGGCGCTGCCGGTAATGACCAGCAATTCCGGCTTTTCCGGTCCCTCATAGGTATTGAAAGGGCTCTCCTCAAAGAGTTCCCGAGCCCGGCGCAATTTCTCCTGCTGAAGGGTGTGGTGATAAACCACCGGCATACTGGAGACAGGTCCTGTTTCCTGGTCCAGCAAAGGTCCCCGGCATTTAAATTCGGCCTTGACCATTCTCTCCGGAAGCTTCCCCAGCCGCACCATGCCGCTGGCATGAGACATGCGCGTAACGGACCTCAACATGACGACATTTTTCAGTTCCTCCGAAAGCTCGAAGGCCCATTTGGTCATATCCTTGGCTTCCTGAAAATCCCCGGGTTCCAAAAGAGGGATTTCGATCATCCGGGCAAAATGGCGGGATTCCCCTTCGTTGGCGCTGGAGAGGGCCCCCGGATCGTCACAGGTCACCAGGACCAGTCCCCCCCGGGTCCCGGAGCCGGCCAGGTGGAGCAGAAAATCGGAGGCCACGTTCACCCCGTTCTGCTTCATGGGGCAGATGGCCCGTAGCCCGGCAAAGGAAGCCGCCGCCGCCACTTCCAGGGAGATCTTCTCATTGGTGGACCATTCCACATACAGATGGCGTTCCTGGGCCACCTTGGATAAATTCTCGATAATTTCCGAGGAGGGTGTGCCGGGATATCCGGCGGCCACGTTCACCCCGGCTTCCAAGGCGCCGCGGACAATCGCCTCATTTCCCATCATCAACACCCGGATTCCCTCTTTGTCTTCATTCAATTTCGGCATAGTGACTTCCCTTTGTCAGACAGGATGCCTGACCCATTGAGTGGAATAATTTCATTTATATAATTTTTTTATTCACAATGACAATTAATATTTGCGCCTGTGGAATTTAGGATTTACTGTTCCACAGGCCGCCAAGGACCTCAATACTCAGGTATTCTCCCCCCGGCAGGGGAGGTGCGGAAAGCACCAGGACCGCCAGCTCGGATTCCAGGGGCGGATCGATGGGGTCCGGATGTTTCCCGACGAATTCGGGCCTGCGGCAGAGTCGGGTCAGATAATGGCCGGCGAAATCCCGCCAAAAGGAGACTGACGGTGAAAGTAGCGCCTCCGGCTTCGATCCGCCCAGGGCCAGAAGCCCCCGGGACTGGGAGGATGAAAAAGCGGCCCCGACCCGCTTCATCCAGGCATCAGGCGTCGTTCCGTCTTGGGTGTTGTCCCCTTGCAGCCGCAGATGCCCCGCAGGGGTCAGGATCAGATCGCAGTTCATGTTGTTGTGAATTTTCACCTAACCGAATAGTTTGTCAAGGATTTATTTCTGCTGCCTGGCTAAGTTGAAAGAGTGATAAGAAAATTTTCTCTTGAAGGTCTGCGTGCTATAAGGCTTTTACGGGGCAAGAAAGGACGATATAGGCCCCCAAAACACCTATTCCTTGAACACTAATGATGTATAATCAAATAGTTGTCATGGACCGCCCCCCATTCAAGAAACCCCCGATATAAACCTTGACCGTAACTTAGTGGTATGATATATAATACCACATGAAAATCGTTATGGATACCAACGTACTATTTGCGGCTTTAAAATCCCGACGTGGTGCCTCATACAAACTGGTTTCTCTTCTGCCGTCCGAAAGATTTTCGATTGCCATATCGGTTCCTTTGATTATTGAATATGAAGATGGTTTAAAGCGGGGAAAGCTTTCCTCTGATATTACCGAAAAAGACATCGGTGATTTTATGGATTTTTTTTGTTATGTGGGAGAGCATCAGGATATTTTTTTCCTCTGGCGTCCTTTTTTGACTGATCCATCCGATGACTTGGTCCTGGAAGTTGCAGTGGCCGGTAGTTGCGATGCCATTATAACTTATAATAAACGTCATTTCAAAAACGCCGATAAATTCGGTTTAAAAATTCTTGACCCAAGAGAATTCCTTGTCGAAATAGGAGTCCTATCATGAGTGCATTAAGTCTGCGTATCCCCAAGTCTCTCCATGAACAGATAAAACAATTGGCTAAACGAGAGGGAATTTCCATTAATCAATTTGTAGCCTCTGCTGCCGCTGAAAAAATGGCCGCACTATTGACTGAGGAATACATTGAAGCAAGGGCGAAAAGGGCAAGTTTGAAAAAATTCCAGAAAGTGCTCAAAAAGGTTCCAGATTCAGAACCGGAGGATTACGACCGGATTTAGCCTCTTATGTCATAGATCGGTAACCTGCCCCGCCTGCCCCATGAAATCTGCTGAAAATCTCATCGGGGTTAAATTCAAAGCTTATTTAACTTGGGGTATGCCAGACCTGGTCGGGAATAAAAGGTCTCTTTGCTCTTGCCATTTGGTTTCGTATATCGTCCTTTTTTACCCTCAAAAAACACAATATAGACCCTTTTTAGGGGGTACAGTTTTCAATAACATTCATTATATCGAATAGTTCTCGTGGCCCGACCCCGCCAGAACCCTTCACCGCACTCGTCACAGCGTGATTCTCGGTTTGAAATGAATACTTTGATTTCTTCCCCTTCGCTTTGCAACTTCACAATCTCCCTCAAATCTCGTCCGATACCTTTAGCCTCAGCGGCAGACCCTACCCAATAGTAAGCCTGAATATGAAAATAAGCTCAGTGTAAAGATTTATAGATGGCCTCAGGCTGCTACTTAAACCTTTCCGGTGAAAAGGGGCTCACGTCCATGACGTCGGTCCGGCCGTCGATGATCAGATCGGCGGCCAGACGGCCGACCACGCCGCTGGTTTCAATTCCGGCCCCTCCCTGCCCGGCGAGCCAAAAAAATCCCTTCAGGGAGGGGTCCTGACCGATGACCATGGACTGATCCGGCGAGAAGGTCCTTAAACCGGCCCATTTCCGTTTTAGGGCCTTAGGTAGAATTTTCGGGACGAATTGTCTGAGGCGTTCCAGGGCCTGGGCCACGACCAGTTCATCCGGTCTGGCATCGCCTGGTTCCATGGGGTCTTCATCCATGGGACTGGTCAGCAGGCCGCCGGATTCGGGTGAGAAATAAAATTGATGGGTCTGATCGGCCACCAGGGGCCATTTCGAGACATCCAGCCCCTCGGGCGCATCAAAGGTGATGATGGTTCGGCGCAAGGGAGTCAATTTAATGGGGGATGCTCCGGCCAGGGATCGGATTTTTTGACCCCAAGCTCCGGCCGCATCAATCACCCAGCGACAGGAATACGCATTCCGACCCGTAAGAACCCCGGATACCCGGTTGTGTTCGGTCCTGATTCCTAATACTTCCTCCCGGCAGAGCAGTTCGCTCCCTGCCCTTTTGGCCTGACGGAGGTAACTCCAGAGAAGTTCGTGGACATCGATATGCCCGTCGGCAGAAAATAGAAAGGCACCGTCCATATGCTCCAAAGAGACAGCCGGCACGATGGACAGGACCTCGGCAGGGGACAGGATCCGGATTTCAACCCCCCGGGCGGTCAGGTCCGGAACCATCTGTTTCATGACTTCCAACGTCGGCCCCTGGCCCGTGATTAAAATCCCGGATTTCCGAAGAAGGGGATTTTCGGAAAAACCCTGAGGAGGGTTTCTCAGGAATTCTCCGCCCTTTATCTTCAAATCGACCGTCGAGGGGACCAGATCGAATTCGACCAATACGCCGGCCGCCCTGCCGGTGGCGTGATAACCGGGCTGTTCTTCTTTCTCCAGAATCAGGACATCCTTCATTCCCTTGCGGGTTAAAAAATAAGCGGCCGAGGCTCCGGCAATACCGGCCCCGATAATAACGGCGTCATAAAATTTATTTTTAGGCATGGTTGTTTTAGGTAAAAACTTGATCCAACAATCGGTTGGGATGAAGGGCGGCCAGAAAGTCGGCACAGGGCAAACAGAGCGTATCCCCTTTTACCAGGCGATCTTTCCCTCGGTAGAGAAGTAGAGTCTTACTTTTTGGATATTCCTCTTTGAAAGACCGCAGCGATCTCAGGTCGGCGGGTCGGATGGTTTTCGTATTCTTAACTTCTACGGCCCCTATACCGTCTTTTCCGTAGATGACAAAATCAACTTCTACTCCTGATCTCGTTCGCCAGAAAAAAAGCTCTCTCTTAACTTTTGAGTAGGCAATCCAAGCCTTAAGATGTTGTCCGACCAGCCCCTCCAAGGCTTGCCCTTCTATTTCTTCGGGGCGGTCGAGAGGCCCTTGGGGTCTTAACGACCTAAACACACCTGCATCAAACAGATAAAATTTAGGATGTAAGGCCTGTTGGCGTTTGGCCCTTTTGGTAAATACCGGAAGACGCCAGCCCAGGAGAATATCTTCCAAAATATTCACATAACCCTCCACCACCTTCCGTTCCACGGCTGACTCTCGGGCTACGTTGCTGATGTTGAGGATGGAGGCATGAGAAAAACTGATGGCCTCTAAAAATCTCGAAAAATTGCCGATATTCCGAACCAGCCCCTCCATCTGGACTTCTTCCCGGAGATAGAGGGCCGCGTACGACCGCAGGACCTCCTCCGGATTTTCCGAGGCGACGACGATAGGCAGCATTCCATATCGGAGGGCGTATTCGAAATCAAACCGGATTCCCATTTCAGCCGCCATAAATGTATGTAAGCTGTAGAGCAGCGCCCGTCCGCCGAGTAAATCTACCCCGGTTTGTTTTAGTCTTCGGGCGCTGGAGCCTGTTAAGACAAAGGACCATCCTTTCTTCTCTTCTATCAGGCTATGTACGACCGGGAGCAGATCCGGCACCTTTTGTATCTCGTCAATAATTAAAGAACCGGCTTTCGGGTAAGCGGCGATCATTTCCTTTAACCGCTCGGGCTTGGCGGAAAAAAACCGGACCCGTTCCGGATCGAGCAAATCTATGGTTAAGCTATCCGGGAAAAATTGGTGGACAAAAGTGGACTTTCCGGTGCCGCGGGGCCCGAACAGGAAAAAGCTTCCTTTGGGTGGATTGAAAAATCGGGTAATTAATTCCATATTGCGTCTCAAAATGGAAATACTGATTCCAGAATAACAGCTTTTTTTCTTGATGGCAAGTGGAAAAGTAAGATCAAAAAATTCTATTTAATACTTGAAATTGATTTGCTTTGCCGGGTCTTAAGTACCGTCAACGCCTTGGGGTCGTGATCAAGCAGTATGAGGGCACTGCTGATCGCCCGACTTGGCAACAAGTCTCCGGACTCGTATTTCTGAAAGGCCCTCGGCCCGCCGCCGATCACCAACCCCGCGGCTTCTTGCGAAAGGCGAAGTTTTTTGCGGATCCGCCGAATCTCCTCAGGACTAAGCAGCCCTTCGCTACGGGCTTTAAGCCGGTTCAACATGCGGTCGGATACCTTCATATCTTCGCCGGTATGAATGCTCTCCTTCGATTGGTCGCAAAACCAGCCGGGCATATCGAAAGAAAGACTCTCGCCCTTATAGGTGAGAGTCATCGGGCGCACGTCACGGTGCATTGATACACGTCCTGCCAAAGCCGGTGATCGGCAAAGGCCGTCACGGATTTGTAAAAGTGCTCTCGCCGCATGGTCTGGATCGTCGTGACGATCTCGGGGCGGCCAAAGCCAAGGGCGGCGGCACTTCGTAACGCCGTACCTGTGACGGTAAGCTTCTCCACGCTGCTAAACGCAGCCTTAAAGGCATCGAGGTCATAGGTTGGTTTCCGCTTTTCCGTCATTTACCCATCTCTCACATTACACCATTATGGTGTAAAATCAAGTAAAATTATCTCCAGAGTTTTTCAAACCTGGCCGGATTGGCCGCCGTGTAGATAACCGTATAATGAAGGTGACGATGCCCAAGATAGTCTTGAATGAGCCGTGTTTTGTTAAAGTTAAAGCACGCCCTGGAGGACCAGGAAGGATATCGTATCGGTCATACGTTCTTTTCGAAAAGCCGCCTTTTTGCGAATAGTTCTCGTGGCCCGACCCCGTCAGACAACTAATGAGCGAAGACAAAACACCTCAGTACCTCAAACTCGATGAACGCAATCATGTCGGCCCCCCCTTCAGGGCGACCTTGACAGCCATTGAGAGGTTGGGAGTGGTTCGTTTAAAAAAAACTTGACGCTAATAGTAGTATGCGCTATATTAGATAGGACAACTAATTGAGAGGTGGGGCTTTGAAACTAAAATTCAAATTGGAAGAGTCCCTCGGTTTTCTGGCCAACTTGGCCGCCCTGGAATTGAAATATTCTCTGACCCGGAGCTTCAAACGGCATGGACACGATGTGACCGCCGAGCAGTTCGCCGTACTGGTAAGCCTTTGGGAAAAAGAAGCCCAGACTCAGAGCGAACTGGCCGAACACCTGGCCAAGGACAAGACCAACATGACCCGTATCCTGGACGGTCTGGAAAAGCGGAACCTTGTCGTCCGTCGTTTCAACGAAAGCGACCGCCGCAGCTATGGCATTCATCTCACCGAAGCCGGTTGGCAGATCAAGGACAAGCTCATCCCTTTGGCTGCGGACATCAATCGGGCGGCGCTGCGTGGGTTCAGTGATGAAGAGGAGCAGGCACTTAAGGGGTTCTTGAAAAACATCTTCACTAACCTCCGTTAAATTTTTTTTAGGGAATGGTTGATGTATCCAAAATAGATGTATCAAGTGTTGAGAAGGGGGAGATGACCATGATGGCCAAACTGACTCTCAAGGAAAAAATCGCCTTCAGATTCATTTTCAACAAAGCCCGGGTCTACCGGCGCTGGTTCGGGCGGTTCTTCGTCTTCGGCATGGACTATGGGCGGCTCAACCGGGTGGTGGACCGCATCCCCACATGGTTTGAGTGGTGCTCCGAATGGTCCGAGGAAGGGGACCAGATCGAAAAGCTTGCTGCTCAGGCCCTGGAACAGGGACACCTGGTTTCGGCGGTGTCCCTCTTTCACCAGTCCGTGGCCTGTTACCACATCGGGCAGCACATTTTTTTTATCGATCCTGAACAGAAAGAGAGGGCCCAGGCCAAAGCACGCCAATGCTACCGGCGGGCCATCGATCTGTACCCGGAGGAGACCCGGCCCATCAGGGTTGAGATCCCCTTCGAAGACACCGTCATCCCGGGCTACCTGAGGCGGACCTTCCGGCCCGGCCAACCTCTTCTGATTTATGTCAACGGCATGGACAACATCAAGGAAGCGGAGAACCACTTTTTTGGCAACCAGATGATTTTAAACGGCCTGAACTTCTTCGGCTTTGACGGTCCTGGCCAAGGGGAGATGTGGAAGAGCAAAAAATTCATGCTCGATTATGAAAAGGTAGTCAGCGCCATCATCGACTGGTTTGAAAACAACAACCAGTACGGCCTGGACCTGAAGAGAATCGCCACCGTCGGCTTCAGCCTGGGAGGCTATCTGGCTCCCTGGTGCGCGGCCCATGACCGGAGAATAGGCTGTACAGTCGGAAACAGCGGGTTTGCCCGGATCGGCGGCGTGGAAGGGGCCTGCAAACTCAATCCCATCTGGCAGCGGGGCATCATGTACCTGACCGGGTGCGATGATTTTGGTGAGGCGGTCAAAAAATTCGACCTGGATATTACCAAAGCCCCGCCCTTGGAAAATCCCCTGCTTTTTTTTCACGCCGGACGGGACGAAGTCATGCCTTCCCCTCAGCTGCAGGCCGATACTTTCATGAACTGGGCGAAGGGAGAAAAAGAACTCAAGTATTACCCCGAGGCCGAACACTGCACTGTAGACCGCTTGGATGAAGTCTTCCCCTACATCATAGACTGGTTAAGAAAGCAGTTGCGAGCTTAGAAGTGTCACTTAACTGGAAAGGAGGAATTTTGGAATCACATCCGGTCTGCACATTCTTCAGGGCGGTATACTGTGGCTTACGTGGACGTCTGCGTTTTCCCCGGAGGCTGTACGGTCGGGTCCTGACCATAGCCGACGGTGAAAAATTCACGATTTTTCGGCAAGCTGAAATCAAAACCGGGAACACCCGGCCAGCCGGACCGGGAGCTGTCTTCAGGATTCGTTTTCAGTTCACCGGCGGGTCTACGGTCCTCAACAAGCGGCTCTCCCTCATCCCCATTCCTCTTATCGTTGGTTTTCCAGGATTCAGGACAAAAATCTGGACCTTCCACGAAGCCACCGGGGCTTTCCAGGG
Source organism: Deltaproteobacteria bacterium (assembly GCA_016219225.1). Classification (NCBI taxonomy): domain Bacteria; kingdom Pseudomonadati; phylum Myxococcota; class Myxococcia; species Deltaproteobacteria bacterium. Next base: position 1,407 of record JACRBX010000168.1, on the reverse strand, counting down.
GATTTATGAGTGGGACAGTGCCGAAGCTGCAGCGGATTATGCCAAATCCCTGGCTATCCGGCTGATGAAAAAGCGGGCGGTCCCGGAATCCGTGGATCAGGAAATAATTCCCGATACCAGAATCGGAGAGTACCTTTCTATAAATCAATAACCAGTCCCCCTCAATATGACACTCCCGACAATCCTTTAGTGTTCCCTTAAGCTGTCGGTTGACATCTTTCTTGAATTGGGTATCCCGTCTGATGGAGCGCATGACCTCAGATACCCAGGTCTTTAAAAAGTTCTTCCGTGTTGGAAAACTTGACGCCCTTCCCTTTTCGAGAGTCCCAGTTCCTTAAGTATGGTTTCCGCCTCCCTTTTAACCTCCGGCTCGATCAAGGCCCGGGCGGTTGCTGTTTTGGTTGTTCCCATGGTTTAGTCTCCTCTTTTCAAGTCATGATTAAGAATTACTCTGGTTTTTATCAGGATCAGATGCCCCGAATGGATCGCAATTATATAAAGGTTTGTTCAAAAAATAAAACAGAATCAATCCTTGAAGAATGCATTGGCGGTAACTGCAAATGCCGGGACTTTGGGCAAACAGAGCGAACACGATCTCTTGCTTTCGGCCCGGTCTTCTGCTAACATGTTCAGAAGGTTAACAGGGAATAATAAACGGGGGAGTATCTTAAGAAGATGAAATTTAATAATGGGCAGGAGCCCCTAATTGAGCCGAGAGTTACTTATATCTTGGAACTGGAAGGCAAATTTATCGCCATCGAGAATGTGCCGGCGAGAGTGAATGTGGAGACAGGAGAACAATATTTTTCTCCGGAAGTAGTGGAGCAAATCCAGAAAACATCTGGGGAGAGAAAAAGCCTCGCCGAGTCGTAGAGACACCCGTTTTTGAATTTGCGGCCTGATTCCGCAGGAGGAAATATATGTGAGAAGGAGAAAGTCGGATGCCGGATACTTTAAAGACATAATATCCGGCATCGATTCTTCGGTCCCTTATTAAGTTTTAGGAGGTTTAGAGCCCTGACTCCTAAGTCATCCCTTATTTCCTTTATAAACCCCTCCCCCCACCGCTATGATTTCCGTCCACTTGGGGGGCAAAAAGGCCCTTTTAAGGCTCTATTTACCTATCGTTTTTTATATAATTCTGTAAAAATCTAATCCCTTGGCCTGGGTCCGCCCCCGGTAGTACCACTAAGGGCTCTTCTTCGGATCTTGTCTATTATCAAACACGGAATGAATGACGATTTCATTTTCTTCAATTGAATAAAATCTGATTATAACGTATTTAGGGGAGACTAATTATTAACCGAAAAGTAGCCCAACATATTGTGGGTGAAAAGGCGAACAGACACAACATATTGATTTTACAGTAAATATATTTCTAGACATTTTATTAATAATTTTATATGG
>JACRBX010000167.1 GCA_016219225.1 Deltaproteobacteria bacterium | reverse complement strand
ATAAAAGGAGCGGTCGTAACTCTCGGCCATGATCTTGCGGGTCCAGGGTTCGTCGAAGAGAAAACCGGTTCCGGCAATGGTTTTAAAGACGTGTACCATGTGCTCGATGTTTGCACTCCGCTCCTGGGGAGGAGGGGTAATCAGCAGCCCGGTCACCTCGGGAGTTGGCTGGGGCACTTCGGGATTGCCGGTCGTTGAATAAATGGAGGTCAAACTTAAGACCCGGGAGGGGTGCCGAATAACCAGGGTCTGGGCGATCATGCCTCCCATGGACATGCCGCAGATATGAGCCTTCTCAATCTTCAGGGCGTCCAGGAGGCCGGCTGCGTCGTCGGCCATATCCTCAAGCGTATAGGGCGGGGTGATTTTTTCACCAGCCATCAATTTTCCGAATATTTTCATCAGGTCGGGCACCCCGGCTGCCTCAAATTTAGTAGAAAGTCCGGCATCCCGGTTATCAAACCGGATGACATAGTGGCCCCGTTCGGCCAAGTCTTTACAGAGATCATCATCCCAATGGATCATCTGCGCCCCCAAACCGATAATCAGAAGGAGCGGGCGCCCCGATGGGTCTCCGAAGGTTTCATACTCAATTTCAATTCCGTTGGCTTTTACTCTGGACATTTCGGCACCTCCTTGAGTCGATCAAATTGTCTTCCACACTTCCCATGTTAAAAATCCTCCTACCCATTTACGATGGGATTTCATGAAATTATGGGTTTTCTTTAATTCCGAAATCCGAAATCGAAAATCCTAAATCGGACTAAAGGTCCTCCAGGTAAGGGATAAGAGTCCTTTTCATTTTTTTCCGTAATTCCCGAAAGAGACCTTTTCCCCCAAAGGATATTCGGTAAGTCAAAAGCGGATCCTGAAAGGGCACATGGCTCCATTCAGTCAGACCCGGATAATAGGCGCACACCTGATCCGCATCCGAACACAGGGTAATTACCTGGTCGAACTTTAAACCCTTGAAGATATCCAGGTGTTTGGATTTTTGTGAAGAGGGATCGATCCCGATTTCCTGTAAAACTTTTTTGACCATGGGGTGAATCTCCAGGGGCAGAAAACCGGCTGAAAAAGCCGCCCACTTATCTTTTAAAAAATGATTGACCAGGGCCTCGGCCATCTGGGAACGAACGACATTGGCGGTGCAAATAAACAGGACCGTTTTCCGTCCTTCGTCTTTAGCCTTTTGGTATCGACTTAATTCTTCATTAAAAAGTCCGGTGTCTTTTTCTTCCATGTTATTTTAGGATTTTCAAATCATCGAGCGGTAAATTTCCACAGGCCGCGCAGCCGCATAATTTTTTTTCTTTAAGGGTGTGGATTCCTTCCCGGGTCAGCAGGGCGACAATGACCAAACCGATGACCGGATCGGCCTGCCAAATGCCAAACCAGTAATTGAGACTCAAACCGATGAGCAGGGCTACGGATAACATGGCGCAGGCCAGGGTTTGTTTGGAATCGGCCACCAGACTGGCGGTGTTCATCGACTTTCCGGTCCGGTATTTCAAATAAAATAAGACGGGCATTATTATTATGGAAACAATGGCAATAATAATGCCCAAAAGGCTGGGGGATGGCTTTACGTTAAAAATTAATTTTTCCAGAGAGGCATAAAGGATATAGGCCCCTAAAATAAAAAAGGTATAGCCCACCAGGGTGATGGCCTTCTTTTCGATGCCTTCCTCTTCTTCCCCGGATAAGCTTTTATGTCCGGCGAATCTCCAGATCATCACGGAACCGGACAGGGATTCGATAAAACTATCCAACCCAAATCCGATCAGGGCGATACTGCCGGCCAAAGATCCGGCCAGGATGGAAACGACGCCTTCAAGTACATTGTAGCCTACGGTGAAATACGATAAGACCAAGGCCCTTTTATTTAAATTTGCCATGCCGGAACTCCTTAGTAAGAAAATAAAGCCTCAAGATGCAAGATGCAAGTTTCTAAGGATGAAAAACCTTGGACCTGAACATAACGCACCTACGGTGCGGACTTTAGAGATCCTTGACATAACATAGATCACCACCACAAGGGCACTGAAGTTCTGGCATTCGGTGTTTAGACCTTGGGGAAGGTGGGAAGGAATCAACCACGATATCCTCCACT
>JACRBX010000166.1 GCA_016219225.1 Deltaproteobacteria bacterium | reverse complement strand
TGGGCCTTCAGGGCCGGGAGGACATTGGTGGAGATATGGTCGATCCGCCAGTTGGCCAAGGCCTTCTGGACCGGTTCGGGGGCGTCCAGGGGCAACGGCCGACCCAGCCAGACATTGACGGTATCATGGGAAAGCATGATCTGGTTGGCGAAACCCTCTTTGCAAAGATCGGCGATATTCTTGATGATGACCTCGGTGGGCGTGATGATTTCCAGACCAATCCGGTCGAAAGCAATATAAACCCCTTTGGCCAGGATGGCTTTGTGATAAGCCGTATCTTTGGAATTGGAGACATGACCGATCATGACCTTTTTAGGGTTGGCGCCTTCGGCCAGAAACAACTCGGCCTGTTCAACCCCGCCGGCCGGACCCTGGGTATGAGTGATAATAGGCACGCCTGTTGCCTTTTGGGCCATCACCGCGGCCTTCAGGACTGCTGTTTCATAAGGCGAAATGGGGCCGCCGCCGCTCGTTCCACATTTGATCACTCCGGCCTTGATACCGCTCTTGCCGATGCCCTTGGTGATCTCTTTGATAAAGAGTGCGGCCATCATTTTGGAGATGTCCGCTTTGAACATCTCCTGTCTGGTTTTGAAATAGGCCGGCGAGCCTTCGTGTTCGGTGTAAAGACCGGTGGAACAGATGATATTGAGGCCGGTCTTTTTGGCCAGGGCCTTATACAATCCGGGATCCCGTCCCCCTGTGTCATTCGGTGTGGCATCGATAACGGTCTTGATTCCCTGTTTCTGGGCCGCCTTAATGACCCCGAGATTGGTCTTTAAAACCGCCTTAAAATCATAAGGGTTGTTAGAGGCATCGGCAAACCAGCCGGGGTAGGCGAAGGCGAAATGTTCATGGACCAGTGTTTGTCCCAATTTATCCGGAGAAATAGGTCCCAGGACGGAATTAATCATCACCGGCTGGTTCTGCTGCGAAGAAGCGGCAACTGCAAAAACCAATACGAAAAACAATGAAAAGATAGCTAACAGGGAACCTTTGGAAAATTTGTGTGTCTGCATGTTCTTCCTCCTTGATTTTTGTTTAGGGTTTCTTCCTCCAACGCTTTGATTTTTCTCCGAAACGCCTGCCCGGAAAGAACTTGTAAATCCTGTTAATCCTACCAGAAAAAAGATAATTTTCCAGAGTCCTTCTCCATTTTTACATCTTTATATGGAGATAATCTTTTTATTAAGGTTTTATAAATTAGGACAAAAGGATTTGTCAAGGCATTTTTTAGGAGAAGTTAGAAGAAAGGGTTTTGGGAAGACAGCGATTGGGAATCCAGGAGTCGGAAGGAAAATGATCCGACTTCTGGATTCCAGATCGTTAGTTCGAAAATAACGTTTGTCGTTCGTAGAAAATCATTTTCAGGCTTCGTGGTAACTCAATGAGTCATAAGGGTTTAATAAAGAAGACCGCTCTATCCTGCGAAAATCAATTGATAGCGAACGGTATAAGGGGCCAGGACCTCGGTGGCCTTTTCCCGGATGGTCTCTTCCGACACGCCGCCGACCGGTGTCACGGTTATAGTGACCAGCGATCCGTGGACCTTGTCCTCGGTGACCTTGACCTCCATCTGATCCACCAGTCCCTGAAGGACCGAAAGGGCACCCTGATAAACCTTCCGGATGCTCTCCCACCGGAGAGCCGGTTTAAAGATCTTTCCCACCGGTGTCAGGGGTATCTGGGGAATGATATAGACCTGCTTGGGTACGGCCGCCCGTTCCCCCACTTCTTTTCCAAGATACTCCAGGATCTCGCCTTCGGTGATTTTTGCCCCCTCTTTCAGTTCCACATAGGCTACCGGAATCTCGCCGGCATAGGGGTCAGGGCTGCCCACGGCGGCCGCCACCTTTACATCGGAAAGGCGGTACAGGGGCTCCTCGATAATCGCCGGATCGATATTGTGGCCGCCTCGAATGATGAGTTCTTTTCGGCGACCGGTGAGCCAGAAATAACTATCCTTATCCTTTCTTCCCAGGTCGCCGGTATTAAACCATTCCGGCAGGGGCCAGATCTTTTTGTTGTGGGCCGGATCCAGATACCCATTGAATACATTGGGACCTTTAATACAGACCTCCCCGATCTCATCGGTTTCGGCCTCCCGGATGAATTTTCCATCTTCATCGGAAATAAAGATCTTCATCTCCTGATAGGGCAGTCTCATACCTATGGAGCCGATCTTCCTTTCGCCATGAAAAGGATTCATGCACGAGGCACAGGTCCCTTCGGTCAAACCGTAGCCTTCGATAACCTTCATGCCGCTGTGGGCCTCAAAGCGCTTGAAGAGCTCCACGGAAAGCGGGGCCGCCCCGCAGACCAGATAGCGCAGCGATGAAATGTCCGCCTCTCCTTTGGGGATGTCCAGGAGCACGGACAGGATGGTCGGCACAGCCGAAAAGGTCACGGCCCGGTAATGTTCGACAATCTTATAAAAATTTTTCATGACCATGGGATCCCGGTAGCCCCTGGCCGAAAGGATGACCACATGGGCCCCGATGGAAAAGGGGAATGAACCGGTCACCGTGGTGCCGTTGACATGGAAAAGGGGCAGCCCGCACATGGTCGTCTCGCCGGCATAGAGCTCGGCCCCCAGGCCCATGATCTGGGCCATGACCGCTTCATTATAGTGCGTATGGGGGGCCAGCGTAGGGGTTCCGGTGGTGCCGCCGGTGTGATACATGGAGGCCGGGTCTTCAGGGTTGATGATCCGGCCGGAGACCAGCCGGTCTCCGGGATAGCGGGGAAGAAGCTCTCCAAAACTGTAAATCCCTTCTTTTTCGTCCCCGGGTCCCATGACCCGGATAATCGCTTTCAACCCCGGGATTTCCTTCTTGATCAAATTAACCTTCTCCCAAATATCCGCTCCGGGAAGCTCACCCAGGGCCACCAGGACCTTGGTGCCGGCGGCCTGACAGATGTCCCGGATGGTTGACGGGGCCAGTAATGAATTAATGGGATTGACGATCCCGGCGGCCTCGCCTCCCCAGAGCACGTAGTGGGTCTCCGGAAGGTTGGGGAGAAGGTAGGAGATAACATCATTGGGCCCCACCCCGAGATCATGAAAGAGATTGGCGGCCCGGGTTATGTTGGACATGAAATCCCGGTAGCTTATCTTTAACGGAGAGGCATAGCCTTCCCCGGTCAGGAAAAAACTGACGGCCGGGGCCTCGGGGTTGATGGCCGCCCCGTTCTTCAGCAAATCATAAGTGTTTAAAGCCGTGAGTCTTTCTTTGATAGGGGTCTTCTCCATAGCCTCAATGTCGGCCATCGTTCGAATCTGAATCTTATCCACTGCCATGTTTACCCTCCTGTATCAGCTTTTATTTTACGATTTATTTGGTCTTTTACTAATTCCGGAACCTCTAAAAATTTTATCCTTTCCAGTAATATTTTTTGGGAAACCAAACCCTGATTAATAATCTGGCTGTTAAAGGCAAGATCTTTTTCTCTGCCGGAAACGTATTTACCAAGGACTAAGTCATGGATATCAAGACACCATCCGGTTATGCCCCTGGTGTTAGGACTCTGTAGAGGGATCAGTCGCTGCTCCCACCCTTTGGGAAGATTTTTGGCGGTCTCAGGGCCTATGCCATGGGCGTAGTAACCGAAAGTCTGGTGAAAAGGGGAAAGCTCGCCAATGCATCCATCGATTACCTGGGCCATTTCCGGCTTATTCTTTGGAAAAATATCGGCTTCCATAGAATAGAGGAGATCGGGGGATGCGTTTGGAAACTGTGCCAGAAGGGAAGTACTCCCGAGGACGACAATCTCATCATCTTCAGAAATATCTCCAGCCGCCCGGAGAATATGTTCAAGCTGAGAACGATTCATAGATCTTCCAACGTTCCCGTGGAGTCAATATGCCGCAAAAAGGGCTGGATTGCCTCAGCCATCTGGCCTTGTCTTCAGGTGAAACCAGGAAGGATAGAATTTCCTGCAAGGGACCGTTGAGAATCTTTTTCCACTCCGTCCAGTAAAGGCGATGCCCTTGATTTTGAATCCATCTGTTCAGGTTTTCCCGGGCTATTTCTAAAACAGCAGGATCTTCCCTGATTCGCCGGGCAATCTCCCGGTGAAGGATCAAACTTCTTTCTTCTATCTGCCAATGATTCAATCCCATAATTAAAAACTATTAACAAAAAAGAGAAGAGATGTAAAAAAAATAATAAGACCGGGAAATAAAATATGGTATAAGTCAGGGATGAAACCCCCTTTCCACCTCATCCTGGCCTCAGCTTCCCCCCGGCGCAAGGCCCTGCTGTCCGATTTGGGCATTCATTTAATAATCGTTTCAAACGAGATACCGGAAATTCCCAAACCCGACGAATCCCCGGTTTCTTTTTCAAGACGGATGGCCCGGGAGAAAAGCGAGCGGGTTTCCGCCGCTCATCCCCAACAATGGGTGTTGGGGGCTGATACGGTAGTGGTTCTGGAAAATAAATTATTCGGCAAACCGAAAAACCTTCGGGAGGCGAAAAGGTTTCTTCAAACCCTGAGCGGAAAAACCCATCAGGTTATTACCAGTTTCTGTTTAAGGAATCGCTTCTTGGACCGGGAAAGGACTCAAAGTGTTGCTACCCGGGTGAGCTTCAAGCCCTTATCGACCGATGAAATCGACTGGTATGTCCGGACCGGGGAACCGATGGATAAGGCCGGGGCTTATGCCATCCAGGGAAAGGGGGCCTTCTGTGTCAAAAAGATCCAGGGGTCCTATACCAATGTGGTGGGCCTGCCGGTAACGGAGGTCCTGGAAGCCCTGATTCAATATGCCGGATTCCGGATAAGATCTTAGTCAACGGTCTTTTGACCGGGGCAACGCTTTCCCGGATCTGACGGCACTTCCGGTTCCCACCCTATTTCCGCTCAGTTGGATATTTTTTTCCTTGCCCCCCTTGCCTGCCCCATTTTCTGATTCCGAGGAGAAAACCGGCCCTTCCCCTCCGAGTAATTATTTGGCAGGGAATCCTATTCCTACCTTCAATGGGACTGGTATCAAATTCCCAAAGAGATCCTCACCCCCCAATCGGGTGGATAGTCTTCTCCTGAAACCGGGGAGAGTCTGTTTATGTACACCGACGGGGTGACCGAGGCTATGAATACCCGGGAGGAATTATTTTCCGAAGAAAGGCTGGAAAGAGAACTATCTTTATTGGCCCGACGGCCTATCCAGGAAATGATAGCCGCCCTGATGGAACGGATAAAAAATTTTTCCGGGGAGGCCCTCCAGTCCGACGACATTACCATGATGGTCTTGCAGTACAAAGGGAAAAAGGAGCGCTTCGAATGAGGAGCGTTCGTCTTCGACGAACTTGAGCCCAAGGCAGTCGCCTCTTCCCTCAAACGAAGTGCTCCTCAAGCGTAGCGCTCCTTGAACGCTTCTTCCATGTTGTCAAAATCCCTTCTAATGACTTCTTACCAGATAAGAGCCAATCATCGCCTCGGCCTCAATTTCCACCAAATGGGCCGGACGAGCCAGGGCCGAAATCTCGACCAATATGGTCACCGGTTTGATCTCTTTGAAAAATTCGGAATAGGCCTTCATGTATTCCTGAGCCTTCTTGATGTCCGTTACATATATGCGGACCCGGTACACTTCGGACAGCTTGGCTCCAGCCTTGGATAAAGCCTGCTCGATCTTCTGCAGGATGATTTTGGCTTGGAGGTAGGCGTCAGCCTCGCCCTCCACTACGCCTTCGGGATTAGTGGATGTGGTCCCGCCCACAAACACAAAATTTCCCACCTTGACCGCCCGGCTGTACCCCACCTTTTCTTCCAGAGGCGCGCCCGATGAAAAATTCTCTCTCTTCAGTAAATCCATGGTCCATTCCTCCCTGTCCTTAACCAGGGTAGCTCTGTGAAATCAGACAAAAAAAGCTATCTCTTTGGTCGCTTGCATCAGAGGCAAGCCGAATCTTGTCCAATCCTGACTTTCTTAAGAGTTTTTCAGCAAACTGTTAATCTTTAAAGGGCCTTCACCCTTTTGAGCAGAAAGTGCGACAGGGCCGGGATCAACACAAGCGCGCCAATCATGTTCCAGATAAACATGAAAGTAAGGAGAATGCCCATATCGGCCTGAAATTTGATTGGTGAAAACACCCAGGTGACGACACCGGCAGCCAGCGTGAGACCGACCAGTCCGACCACCTTGCCGGTGAACTGGACGGCGCGTTTGTACGACTGCCCCAACGACAGTCCTGTCCGTTGCCAGTTGAGCTGAACGCTGAGAAGATACAGGGCATAATCCACCCCGATTCCAACCCCCAGCGCAATGACCGGAAGGGTGGCAACCTTCACCCCGATGTTCAGCAGGACCATGAGTGCCTCGCAGAGGATGGATGTAAGCAAGAGCGGCAGGACTGCCACCAATACCGCCCGCCAGCTACGGAAGGTGATGAAGCAAAGCATGATCACCGCGCTATATACATAGAGCAACATGCTATGTTCCGCTTTTTTGACAACGATGTTTGTTGCCGCCTCGATTCCGGCGGTTCCCGCCGCGAGCAGGAACTGTCGATCACCAGTACCGTGTTGCTGTGAGAACTCGTCCGCAGCCTTTACCACCCTTTCAAGCGTTTCGGCCTTATGATCGGAGAGGTAGGCAATCACCGGCATAATGGTTCCGTCGTTGTTAAACAGGTTCGGGTTGTTGACTATCGACTGATGGGCACCGTAGTTCAGCACCTTTTGATTGCGGGAGATGGTGTACCACTTGGGACTGCCCTCGTAAGTGCCGGCCGTGATCTGACGCACCCCGTCGGCCAAAAAAACAGTCGTCTGCACTCCGACAACCTGCTGCAACCCCCAGGCCAGACGATCGGCCTCGATGAGGGTTTCGTATTTCTGTACCCCGTCCGGCGGGGTCTTCACGATAACGGCAAACTGATCGGTTGAAAGGGCATAGTTGGCAGTTATATAAGCATTGTCCTGATTGTAGCGTGAACTGGAGCGCAGTTCGGGTGCGCCGGGGTCAAGGTCGCCTATCTTGAGGTTCAGGCCTACAATCCAGCCGATGGCGGCAAGGATGAATGCAATTGCCACCGCCCCGATGGCCCAGCGTCGTTCGGTAAAGTGTTCGAGGAAGCCCCAGATCATTCCGGCTCCCGCGCCCTTGCTTTCCTCTTTTTCTTCCTTGAGGCTGCGCCTGGCCGCAACAGGGCTTACTCCGGCAAAGGAAAGCAGCACCGGCAAAAGAAGAAGGTTGGTGAAGATGAGAATCGCGACACCGATGCTGGCCGTGAGTGCCAGGTCCTTTATGACCGGAATATCGATCAACATCAGTACGGCAAATCCGACCGCGTCTGCCGAAAGCGCCGTCACCCCGGGCAGGAAGAGGCGGCGGAAGGTGTAGCGGGCTGCAACGAGCCTATGGGTTCCACGTCCCACGTCCTGCATGATGCCGTTCATTTTTTGGGCGCCGTGGGAGACGCCGATGGCAAAAACCAGAAACGGCACCAGTATGGAATAGGGATCGAGTTCAAAGCCGAAGGTCGAGATAAGGCCGAGTAGCCAGACCATCGCCACCAGCGAACAGCCGACCAGCATCACCGTGCTGCGCAGACATCTGGTGTAGATGAAGATAAATATCGCGGCGATAAGGGCCGCAAAGGCAAAATAGGTCATCACCTGCAACAGCCCCGCCAGCAGATCGCCGGCGAGCTTCGCAAAGCCAATGATGTGAATCCTGATCTTGCCGCCCTGTTCCGGTCCGACTTTTTCTTTAGGGTTTTTGGTAAAGGCGTATTTTGTTCGGATATCCTCCAATTTTTTTGATAATTGATTGTAATCAAGCCGCTTGCCGGTTTGAGGATCCGTGTCCAAAAGCGGACAGAAGATTACCGCTGACTTGGAGTTGTCTGCCACCAGATCGCCGACAATCCCCGCGCGGGCAATGTTCTGCCTGAGCTGATCGATGCTTTTTTTCGATCCGTCATAGGTATCCGACATTACGGGGCCGCCCCGGTACCCTTCTTCGGTAATCTCATCCCAGCGCACAGCCGGCGTCCAAATCGATTTCATCCAGGCGCGATCCACGCCCGGGATAAGAAAAACCTCGTCGTTAATCTGCTTTAACGTTTCAATGTATTCGGGGTCGAAAATATCGCCCCGGGTATTCTCTACCACCACCCGGATCGAGTTGCCGAGGCCATACAGCTCGCTCTTATTCTGGAGGTAGTTTTTGACATAGGCCTGGTTATGAGGAATCATCTTTTCAAAGTTGGCATTGAACACGAGCTTTGTTGCCTGATAGGCCAGCAACAGCGTGACGATCAGGCAGATGATGATCATCGGAACCCGGTTGTTGAAAACCAGACGTTCCAAGTGGTTGCCAGATGTCTGATCAAAATCCTTCAGTTCCTTTACGACCGGCATTTCATCTAGTTTTTCCATTTTGACAACCACTTCAGTTCTCCTTAATTGGTTTATTTAATCGATTGAACCGCCACACCGCCAAATCCTGCCAGCACGAGGGTATCCTCGTCAAAAGCGACAACCGCGCATGCCGGCAAGGCCTTTTCTACCTTGGCCATTTTGAAGCTCAATCCGCCATCTTTACTCACCAGCACGTCTCCTGCCTGGCTCACCAGGACGATGCGTCCGTCTTTAGTTACGGTCGCTCCCGTCAGTCCTACCGGCACCCCGGTCTCCACCTTCTGCCAGCTTTTGCCGCCGTTATCGCTGCGGAAAACCGTGCCGCGCATCCCGAAAACAACGACTACACCGGATCTGCCTGTAGCCCCAAAGAATGTTCCCTGATAAGGTATTTTTATCCTGCGAAACATCCCGGCCTTCGGGTCAAGTTTCAGCACCAGGCCCTGCTCGCCACTGATAAAAATGTCCTGGCCGATGCGCTGTATGGCATACAGATGCGAAAAACCCGGGTTCTCGGTTCGTTCAAACCAGGGTTCCCAGTTCCTTCCCCCGTCGGTGGTATGGAAGATCGTGTTGAAGGAGCCGACAATAAAGCCATCTGTTTCATTGCCAAACCAGACATCGAGAAAATGCTTGTCGGCGCCTTCCTGAACGAAATGTTTGATGGTTTCGTTCAGGCCTGAACCAGCCGCGCTCCCTCCCGGCCTATCGGCAGGAGGATGGGCGGCGTAATAACTGCGCACGACCCGGGCGGCGGCGTAACCGTCAAACTGCTTTACCCAGGTGACGCCGCCGTCGGCACTGTGCAAAACAACACCGTCATGGCCAACCGCCCAGCCTTTCGCCGGAGTCGGAAAATGTACGGCCACCAGATCTGAACTTACCGGCACCTGGTCAGCCTGTTTCCAGCTTTTTCCCCCGTCGTCCGAATAGAGAATGTGACCTCGCTGGCCCACACTGACCAGGCGCTTGCCGGCCACTGTAATCCCGTTCAGA
>JACRBX010000165.1 GCA_016219225.1 Deltaproteobacteria bacterium | reverse complement strand
GATGGATTTTTTAAAGGCCGGCGGGGGAAACCTGACCGGCCTTTTTGTTTGGGGCCCGGGAAATGGGGAGAGATTTTAAGGAGCCGAACAAAAAGAAAAAGGACTTAAAACCATGAATCGTCTCAAGTCCCTAATTTTATAGCTTTTTATTGGTGCCGGAGGTCGGAATTGAACCGACATGACCGCGAGGGTCGGGGGATTTTGAGTCCCCTGCGTCTACCAGTTTCACCACTCCGGCACGATATTTTGATGAATGGATTATAAAGAAAAATCATGGACTCTGTCAACAGAAAAAGCCCCCGGTTCATGAAAAAACTGGAAAGCTTTAGAAAAAAAATATTGACATTCTTTTATTGGGTATGATATTTATTTTTGATTATTCATTGGGGCTGTAGCTCAGCTGGGAGAGCGCTTGACTGGCAGTCAAGAGGTCGACGGTTCGATCCCGTTCAGCTCCACCAAGACAATTCATAGGGGTTAATCCGTCATAAATTGCGGCGGATTTACCCCTTTTTTATTTGCTTAGAGAATCATTTTGGTTCAATCCCCTGAGAGGCGGACTTGAACCAAACAACCCTGGCCTCGGCCAATTATTTATCCGAAGGATAGTTTTTCAAAAAGCCAAACGGATACGAAAAATTAAGCTTTTCTTCTCCGTTGTTTCTGTGATAACTTATAAACATGGCAGCAGCCCTTCCCAGTTCGGTGACCCTTTTTATTCCCTGCCTGATGGATGTTTTTTATCCCGAGGCGGCCAGGGATCTGGTGGGCCTTTTAAAGGACCTGGGTCTTAAGGTGACCTATCCTCAGGCCCAGACCTGCTGCGGCCAGCCGGCCTTTAACCAGGGCTTTATTAAAAAAGCCAGGGTCCTGGCCGAGCGGTTTCTGACCCTCTTTGATTCGGCCGAATGTATCGTCTGTCCATCCGGGTCCTGCACGGCCATGGTCCGGAAACATTATCCGGAAATTTTTTCAGAAGAACCGGAATGGCTGGCCAAGGCCCAAAAAACCGCCTCAAAAATATTTGAAGTCTCGGAGTTTCTGATCCAATTTATTCCTTTGGAAAAACTCAAAGCCTCTTTTCCCTATACCATCACCTATCACGATGCCTGCCATTCCAACCGGGTCCTGGGCATCTTTGAACAACCGAGAAAACTCCTGGCCCGGGTGGAGGGACTGACCCTGATTGAAATGGAATCCTCCGAAGCCTGCTGCGGCTTTGGAGGGCTTTTCTCTCAAAAATTCCCTAAGCTCTCAGAGGCCATCGGCCTGGAAAAGATCCGGGCCATCCAGAAGACCGGCGCCCGGTGGGTTGTCAGCAATGATCCGGGATGTTTGATGCAGATCCAGCGCCGGCTTAAGGAACAAAAAATTTCGATAGGCGTAAAACACCTCGTGGAAGTTTTGGCTTCGAATCCAATTTATGAAAATACAAACCGAAAAATTTAAGACCCAGGCGGATCAGGCCTTAGGCGATAAGGCCTTGCAGGAGGCCTTAAACAGGGCCTGCGGGCACATCGGGCGCATGCGGGCTATGGCCTTTGCCGACTGGCCCGAAGGTGAAGCCTTAAGGACCCAGGCCCATCGGATCAAGAGCGAAGTCATGGACCACCTGGAGGCCTACCTGGAACAATTGGAAAAATCAGCTCAATCCTTGGGGGTCAAGGTCCACCGCTCGCCGGACGCCGAAGACGCCCGCCGATATATCCAGGGTCTGGTCCGTTCCCGGGGGATCAAAATGGTGGTCAAAAGCAAATCCATGACCACCGAAGAGATCGGGCTTAACCAGGAGCTGGAAAATTCCGGGACAACGGTTTGGGAAACGGATCTCGGGGAATTTATTGTCCAGTTAGCCGGGGAGCCCCCCTCCCATATCATTGCCCCGGCCATCCATAAATCCCAGGAAGAGATTGCCGAGTTGTTTTCTAAAAAATTAGGGGTCCCCCTTTTCGATACGCCGGAAAAATTGACCCAGGCGGCTCGGGAATTCCTTCGGGAAAAATATTTTCAGGCCGGCATGGGGATCAGCGGGGCCAATTTCGCCCTGGCGGAAACAGGCACCCTGGTTATCGTGGAAAACGAAGGCAATGCCCGGATGTGCACCACCTTCCCGCGTCTCCACGTGGCCGTTGTGGGGATAGAGAAAGTGATCCCGGGGTTATCGGAACTGGCGGTCTTTCTCAAGATCCTGGCCAAAAGCGCTACGGGTCAGAAACTGTCCACCTATATGTCTTTCATTAATGGCCCCGGCCGCCCAGCGGAGGAGGACGGTCCGGAAGAAGTCCACATAGTCTTACTGGACAACGGCCGATCCAGAATCCTTAAGGATCCGGAACTAAGGCCATCCCTTTTTTGCCTGCGCTGCGGCGGGTGTCTGAATGTCTGTCCGGTTTATCAACGGATCGGGGGCCATGCCTATGGCTGGGTTTACAGTGGGCCCATCGGGGCGACCCTGGTCCCCCAATTTTTGGGCTTGCTCCGGGCCAAAGACCTGCCCATGGCTTCGACCTTGTGCGGGGCCTGCGCCGGGGTTTGCCCGGTTCGCATCCCCCTCCCGGACCTCTTATTAAAACTGCGCCAACGGATTCAGGAACAGGGCGGGGCGACCTTTTATGAAAAATCTTTTATAAACCTCTGGGCCGCCTGTCAATCCCATCCCTCCTGGTATCGGGCCGCTGTTGCCCTGGCTAAAACTGGGGCCAAAATTTTTCCCGATAAAATCCCCTCCGGTCCATCTTTTCCGGAAAAAACCATTCATGAGTGGTGGCAGGATGAGAACCCGGACTGAGATCCTGGAACAACTGGAAAAGGAGCTAAAGGCCCTTCAGGCCAAGACCTATCGTGCCGCCTCCCGGGAGGAATTATCCGGAATTCTGGATTCTTTACTCCTGGATTCCCATTCCGAAAAGGTGGCTTTGGAGAACCGTCCCCTGATTCAGGCTTTAAACTTGGAAGAAGCGCTTCAAAAGGAAGGTCAAAAACTATTAGGCTTGAACCTCGTAGACCGGAAAGCGGCGCTGAAAGAAAAGGACTGGGAAGCGGTTCGAACCATCGATTGCGGCATTAGCGGGGCCGATTATGCCCTGGCCGACACCGGGACCCTGGTTTTATTTTCAGCCGGATCTTCGGGGCGCTGGGTCTCCCTGGCCCCCACAATCCACATCGTTCTTTTGCCGGTGGAGCGGATATTGCCTTCCTTAGACGAACTCTTTGATGAATTGAAGCGGGCAGGGAATTTATCTTCTTTGGGAAGCGCCGTTATTTTTATTACCGGCGCCAGCCGGACGGCCGATATCGAACTCAAGCTGGTCATGGGCGCCCATGGGCCCAAAGAATTACACGTGGTAACCCTGCTTTTCCCCACGGCAGGGGCTTGAGGGATTAGCTATCCTTCCGCCTGAAGCACGCCGAACGCTTCACTTGCCCCTTCTTATATTCGCCCTTCCAGCCACATCTTAACATCGCTTAAAACCCGGGCATGTTCCGGCTCATTGAATACTTCATGGTAAAAACCGTCATAGATTATGAGCTTCTTGTCAACGGATTTGACCAGGTCATATAACATTTGGGCGCCGGCGGGATTGATCAGCTTGTCGGCACCTCCCTGGACAACCAGGATCGGCAGGGTAATTTTAGCGGCCTCTGCGGTGACCTGCCCCATGGCCTTGACCATTTCAGCGGCCAGCCTGGCCGTGGTTTTGCCGTTATGGACCAGGGGGTCGCTGAGATAGGCCTCGACCACCGCCGGATCGCGGGATATCCCGTCGGCCTTTAACCCGACCAATCCCAACTTTGGCATGAGGCTTGAAAGTACCTTGCCGATAAAAATAATCGCCGCCGGAATCTGGTCGGATATTTTGACCGCCGGTCCGGAAAGGACTGCTCCGGTCAGGTCGGCCTGGTGATCAAGCAGAAACAGGGCGCCTATTAATCCGCCCATGCTGTGCCCGACCAGAAATATCGGCTTATCGGGATGCCATTCCCTTACCAGGTCAAGGTAAATTTTGAGGGTATTTGTGAAATCTTCAAACTGTTTCACGTAGACCCGCAGTCCATCCGATTGGCCATGGCCCAAATGATCCATTCCATAAACGGCATAACCCAGGGGAACAAAATAATTGACCAGGTTCCTATACCGACCGCTGTGCTCGGCCAACCCGTGGACTATGACGAGTATGGCTTTGGGCTCCCTTTCCGGGAACCAGCCTTGGTAATAATGCCTGACATCCCCACAGCCCTTGAAAAATCCTTCTTGATGCTCCATTTTCCTCTTAATTTAAAAAGACAAGTTTAAGTTTGGCATTGTCCATTCGGAACCTGATTCGGAGACACCAACCCGGCGGAGATGATCTGCTTAAACCCTTCTTCCACACTGATATCCAGAAATATCAGATCCTTTTCCGGGACCAGGACGTAATAGCCGGTAGTCGGGTTGGGGGTACAGGGGATAAAAATATTCATGATGGCCTGACCGGCCCTGGATTCAAATTCCCCTTTGGCCGGACCGGCCAGAAACCCAAGGGAATACAAACCCGGCCGGGGAAACTCCAGCATGACCACCTGTTTAAAATGACTCCCGGTATTACTGCAGACCGCCTCTGTGATTTGTTTGATGGCCTGATAAATATTTCGGACCACCGGGATCCGCCCGACCATCTGGTCCCATAAACCGACCACTTTATTACCGAAATAATTTCGGGTCAGAAGTCCGACCAGAAAAACTAAAATGCTCACCAGGACCAGACCCAACCCGGGCAGATGAAATCCCATAAGGGTATCGGGATGATAGGCCTCGGGAAGAAAAGTCAGGAACTCATCCATGACCCCGATCAGGGCCTGAATGATATAAATGGTGATGGTGATCGGAACGACAACGATTAATCCGGTTAGAAGATAGGTCTTCAACCAGGCTTTGAACTTCATTAATTCAGCTTCCCTTTAGGCCGCTTTGAGCCGGCGGCGGTTTCGGGAGTCTACCATGACGATTTTGGGTTTAAAGGTCTTCAGCTCCTTTTCCTCCAGGCCGGCATAGGTGGCGATTATAACGAGGTCTCCCACCACCCCCTTGCGGGCTGCTGCCCCGTTTAAACAAATCACCCCTGAGCCTCTGGGACCTTCCAGGGCATAGGTAGCGAACCGCTCCCCATTGGCAACGTTATAAACCTGAATTTGCTCATACGGAATGATATCGGCGGCCTCCATCAGGTCTTGATCAATGGTCATACTCCCCTCATAATGGAGATTACTTTCTGTAATAGTGGCTCGATGGATCTTCGACTTCATTAAAGTTCTGGTCATGGCTGGTTTTCCTCCAATAAACAATTATCTATCAGGCGGGTAGCGCCCACCCAGACTGCCAGGGCAAAAACACCCCGGTCCTTGATGACCGTTAATTCTTCAAGGGTCCGAGGGTGGCAGATCTTGGCATAATCAATACGGGTATCCGGATGTTGTCCGATCGACTGTATGGCCTGGGTCAACAGGACTTCCGTTTTTCTTTCCCCCTTCCGAAAAAGGGTTTGGGCTTCCTTCAAGGCCAGGGAAAGGGAGCGGGCCGAAATCCTTTCTTCAGGGGAAAGGTAGATATTGCGGGAGCTCATGGCCAGACCGTCGGACTCCCGGATGGTCGGTATGCCGACTACTTCGACATCCATATTCAAATCGTCCGCCATTTGCCGAATGGCGATCCATTGTTGATAATCTTTTTGCCCGAAAATCCCGAAGTGGGGTTTGACAATATGAAACAGTTTGCAGACTACGGTGGTAACACCCCGGAAGTGTCCGGGACGGCTGGCTCCGCAAAGGCCCTGGGTGATTTTTTCGACGTTCACATAGGTCTGGAAAAACTCGGGGTAAAAGCGCTCGGCTTCAGGGGAAAAAATAATATCCACCCCTTTTCCCCCCGTCAATCGGCTGTCCCTTTCCAGGTCCCTGGGGTATTTGGCGAAATCCTCCTTGGGACCAAATTGGAGGGGATTGACAAAAATGCTGACCACCAACCAATCGGCCTTTTTCTGGCCGTATTCCATCAAAGCCAAATGTCCTTCGTGAAGGGCTCCCATAGTCGGGACCAGGGCAATCTTTTTCCCGGACCGTCGAGTCTCTTCGGCCCGGGATTGCATTTCCTCAATATTTTTTATTATTTCCATTAGTTATCATTCGGCGAACAAAAAAGCCCCTGGCGACCAACAAAAAAAGCCCCTGGACTTCCTCCAGAGGCTCATCGCGGTCCTTGATGGAAGTCTCAGTCCAACCCTGTCGGATCCAAGCAACCTTTTACTTATTTAATTTTTATAACAACTGAATTCTTTTTTATCATCCAATCCTATGATCGTCAAGAATATTTTTTTACTTTTGGCCCAGGGGGTTAAAAAACTTTCTTGACATTTCAAACCTCAATGCTACATATAAGAGTTAACCTTGAGATGATTCAAATTAGGCACCCCTGCCATATTCTCATAAATAAGGAGTGGTAATGCCCTGGGTTTTATATCACCGGTCTTTGAAAGACCCCCTCGTTGCCGAAAGACGAGGGGGTTTTTTTTACCTTATAGATAAGGAAAAGTTATGAAATTTAACCGCCATCACCTACTGGGTATTAAAGGGCTGACCCGTGAAGAAATCGAGACCATTCTGACCACGGCCGAATCCCTGAAGGAAATCTCTTTCAGAGATATCAAAAAGGTTCCCACCCTTCGGGGAAAAACCGTCGTCAACTTTTTTCATGAACCCAGCACCCGGACCCGGACCTCCTTTGAAATTGCCGCCAAACGCCTCAGCGCCGATACGGTCGGTCTTTCTTCCAGTACCAGTTCTTTGGTTAAAGGGGAAACCCTGACCGATACGGCCAGAAATTTGGAGGCTATGAACCCGGATGTCATCGTCATCCGCCATTCCATGGCCGGTGCCCCCCATCTCCTTTCCCGGATGATCAAACCTTCGATCATCAACGCCGGGGACGGGATGCACGAACATCCCACCCAGGCCCTCCTGGACCTGATGACTATCCGGGAGAAAAAAGGCCGTATTGAAGGGCAGCAGATAGCCATTATCGGGGATATTGCCCACAGCCGGGTGGCCCGATCCAATATCATCGGCCTGAAAACCATGGGTGCCCAGGTTATGGTAGCCGGACCACCGACCATGATCCCCCCTTTTATCGACTCCATGGGAGTAGGGGTAACCTATCGTATCGAGGAGGCCGTGGCCTGGGCCGATGTAATCATGATGTTGCGGGTCCAGTTGGAAAGACAAAAGCAAATGCTCTTTCCCAGCCTTCGCGAATATTCCCGGTTTTTCGGCTTAAACCCGGAGGCCATGAAAAAGGCCAAGCGGGATGTCATTATTATGCATCCCGGTCCGATTAACCGGGGAGTGGAGCTCCACCCCGAATTGGCGGATGGGCCCTATTCCGTGATACTCGACCAGGTGACTAATGGAGTGGCCATCCGGATGGCCCTCCTCTATTTGCTCTTAGGAGGAAAAAAAAGTGAAATGGCTGATTAGAGGAGGCCGGGTTATCGACCCGCAGAACCAAGTGGACGACCTGATGGATATTTATATTCATCAGGGAAAAATCCTGGATCTGCAACCCGTTCCGCCGAAGAGAAACGCAACGACTTTTTCCGATTTCCGGGTTATACCGGCCGAAGGATTGGTCATCACACCGGGGTTGATTGATATGCATACCCATTTAAGGGAACCCGGATATGAATATAAAGAAACCATCCTGACCGGTACCCAGGCAGCGGTAGCCGGCGGATTCACGGCTGTGGCCTGTATGGCCAACACCCTGCCCGTCAACGATACCCAGGCGGTTACGGAATATATCCTGCACAAAGCCAGAGAAGCCCGGCTGGCCAGGGTCTTTCCCATAGGGGCCATCAGCCCTGGCCTGAAAGGAGAAGCCCTGGCAGAATACGGGGAACTGAAAAACGCCGGGGTCGTGGCCCTCTCCGATGACGGCCATCCGGTTATGAACAGCCAGTTGATGCGGCGGGCCATGGAATATGCCCGGGCCTTTGAGTTACCCATCATCTCCCATTGTGAAGACCTTTTTTTAAGCCGTCCCGGAGTCATGCATGAAGGCCCGACCTCAACCTGGTTAGGGCTGCACGGCATCCCCTCGGCGGCTGAAGAAACCATGGTTTACCGGGACATCCAGATCTGCCAGATGACCCAGAATCCCCTGCATATTGCCCATGTCAGCACGGCCGCATCGGTCCAATTGGTCCGCGACGCCAAGAAAAAAGGACTTCCCGTCTCGGCCGAAACGGCACCACATTATTTCTCTCTGACCGAGGAAGCCGTTATCGGCTTTGATACCCAGGCCAAAATGAACCCTCCCTTGAGGACCAAAGAGGACCTTTGGGCTGTACAAAAAGGGCTCAAAGACGGGACCATCGATGTTATTGCCTCGGATCATGCCCCTCATAGTCCCCTGGAAAAAGAGGTGGAATTCGATCTGGCGGCTATGGGAATCGTAGGCCTGGAAACCACCCTGCCCCTCACCCTGAACCTGATGCACTTAGGCATCCTGACCTTCCCCCAGGCCATTGCCAAGTTGACCCAGGGACCGGCCCGCATTTTAAAATTAAACGGTTTTGGCGGGCTTCAACGATCCGGTCCGGCTCACTTAACTATTATCGACCCGGAGCTTGAGTTCCAGGTCGATATCCATTCCTTTCGCTCCAAAAGCAAGAATTCTCCTTTTCACGGCTGGAAGCTGAAAGGCCAGGCAGTGCTGACCATGGTCGAAGGCCGGATAGTCTACAATCAAATGGCGCCGACTTCGGATCTATGACTCCCGCCATCTTAGTCGTTGACGACGAACAAAGTTTGCGAGAGATGTTAGAGATCCTCCTCACCCGGGAGGGATATCTGGTCGCTACCGCCGCCAGCGGCCCGGAGGCGCTGGAGCTTTTCAAGAAAACCCCTTTCTCCGTTGTCTTGACCGATATTCGCATGCGCCCCATGGACGGGCTGACCCTGTTAAAGGAGATCAAGGCCCGGCGCCCTCAAACGGAAGTTATCATGATTTCAGCCTACGCCAACCAGGAAACGGCCATGGAGGCCATGAACGAAGGGGCCTACGATTTTTTCCCAAAACCCTTTAACAATCAGGAATTGAAGCAGGTTCTCAAGGATGCCCTCTCCAAGGCCGAAGGGGGACCCTCTCCGACCGAAGAAAAAACCGCCTTCCTTTTTCCTGCTTCAAGACCGATGGTCGGACAAAGTCCTCAAATGAAAAAGGTCTTTGACCTGATATTGAAAGCCGCCCAGGTGATCAGCAATGTTTTGGTTACCGGAGAGTCCGGGACCGGAAAAGAATTGGTGGCCCGATCCATCCATGAAAACAGTCCCCGCAAAGACCAGCCTTTTATAACGATTTCCTGTGCCGGACTGCCGGAAACCCTGATCGAGAGCGAGTTATTCGGGTATCGGAAAGGGGCCTTTACCGGGGCCACGACCCACAAAATGGGGTTAGTGGAGACAGCCCAGAAGGGTACCCTGTTTTTAGACGAAATCGGGGAACTTTCCCCCAATCTGCAGGTCAAAATCCTGCGCCTGCTCCAGGAAAAGGCTTTTCTCCCTTTGGGAGAAACCCATGAACACTCCGTAGATGTCCGGGTTATCTGTGCCACTAACCGGGAGTTAGAAAATGAAGTTATGGAAAGGCGTTTTCGAGAGGATCTGTTTTATCGAATCAATGTCATCTCGATCCATCTCCCTCCCTTACGGGAAAGGCCGGAAGATATCCCCGCTCTGGCCAACTTCTTTCTGGAAAAATATGCCAGGATTCTCGGAAAAGAGATTCGAAAGATATCCTCCTATGCCCTTAAGATCCTTTCTCAATATCACTTCCCGGGAAATGTCCGTGAACTGGAAAATATTATTGAACGGTCGGTGGCCATGGAACGGTCTACGATTATCCTTCCCGAAAGCCTGACCCTGGCCGCTTATAAAGGGCTGACTACCTCAGGGAAGTCCGTCTCCGCCACCAATCTTCCTGCAGAAGGATTGGATCTGGATCAAGCCCTGGACGCCCTGGAAAAAAACCTGATCCTTCAGGCCCTGCAAAAAAGTTTTGGGAATAAACAGCGGGCCGCCGCTTTACTGAAAATCAACCTGCGTTCCCTGCGGTATAGGATGTTGAAACATGGGATGGAGACGGAATAAAAATCGGTTCAAGGTTCATGGTTCATGGTCTCGTAAAAACTCGTCATTCCCGCGCAGGCGGGAATCCAGGCTATTTGTAACTAATTAAAAACACTGGATTCCCGTTTTCACGGGAATGACGTAAATCGGTGCTTTTGGACTTTTTACGAATGCATCAATATTGAAACATTAAATTTGAGTTTTTCTCCCTTTTTTGTTATTAAAACAAAATCCCCATTTGGCACAACCTCCTAATGCCACATGGATAAAAAGTAGTTTCGCTGAATGTTGAACTTTGAACCTTGAACGTTGAACGTTGAACATTTTTCCCTAAAAGTTATCAATGAAAACCAATCGAAATTTAATCCTGATAGGCTTAGTCGTTTTCCTGGCCTTTGGGGCCGGCCTTGGCTATCGATGGTTCCAAGGAACCCCTTATTATGCCCTGTATCAAATTGGGGCCGGGCTGAAAAATAGAGACATCAATACTTTTCTAAGCTATGTCGATGTGGAATCCATTCTCAGTCAGCAGATTTCAGGGTCTTTATCCGCCTTGCTTTCTTCCCTGAACACCTCCGGTTCTTTAGGGAAACTCCCCGGTCCTTTGGGAGAAATAAAAATTCAATTAACACCGGAAATCAACAAAGGGTTAAGTGATCTGGTCATCCAGCAACTCCGCACCTTTCTGGAAAACCCGAAGAATCCCACCCTGCCCTCTTCTTTTCTGCTCCTCACCCTGGCCCATTTTAAAGTAAAAGAGGATTCCGCCCTGGTAACCCTGAAACAGGACAAAGATCAGTTGCGTATGGGTATGCGCAAGCAGGAAGGGTTCTGGCGGGTTGTGGAACTCAATCCGGAAGATACCCAGAGGCTGATTAAAACGTACCTCCTTCCCCCGCCCAAATAACCCATTTCTCCTTGCCCCCCTTCACTTTCAGGCAACATGTCTATTTCAATAGTTATATGAAAGTGAAGGGGGGCAAGCCCATTTCTCCTCTTGACATCATCCATCAAAAGCGAGAATATACCTTGGTTACTTAAAAATAAAATTCTACGCAAAATGGATAGAATTTATTAAAGAATAGGCCGTTAACCCGGAACCAGCCAAGGCATTTAACATGTTTCGTATATCCAATTTTGGTTCCGGCTGGTCCGGGTTGGGATAGATTTAATGTATAGTATGGGATTGGAAATTTTTTCCCGAGGGGTTCGACCATGAGCAAGACCATTGCTGAAATCAATGAAAAGATCAAAAAAGGGAAAGCGGTTGTGGTGACCGCTGAAGAAATTATTGAGCTTACCCAAAAAAAGGGGGCCAAAAAAGTCGCCGAAGAAGTCGATGTGGTCACCACCGGCACCTTCAGTCCCATGTGTTCCTCAGGGGCTTATTTCAATATCGCCCAACCGATTCCCCGGATGAAGTTGGGGGGGGGGAAGGCTACCCTGAACAATGTTCCCGTTTATACCGGATTTGCCGCTGCGGACATCTATCTCGGGGCAAACGCTTTACCGGATGATGATCCCAGGAATGCCGTCTTTCCCGGTCAATTTCTCTATGGAGGGGCCCATGTCATCGAAGACCTGGTTTCCGGGAAAAGCGTGACCTTTTCCGGGACCGGTTATGGAACGGATTGCTACCCCATGAAAAAAAGAGAAACAAAACTCTTCCTGAAAGATTTCAATGATGCCGTCATGTTTAATCCCCGCAACGGCTATCAGAATTATAACGTGGCGGTTAATCTTTCCAACAAAGTGATTTATACCTATATGGGGGTCTTACGTCCTAAAATGGGAAACGCCAACTATTGCAGTGCCGGTCAGCTTTCCCCCTTATTGAACGATCCCCTGTATCGGACCATCGGGATAGGAACCAGGATATTTCTGGGAGGCGGGATCGGCTATGTCTGCTGGCCCGGAACCCAACACAACCCCTCGGTCCCCAGGGGAAAAAATAAAGTGCCGCGAGGTCCGGCCGGAACAATAGCGGTCATGGGGGATTTAAAGCAAATGAGTGCCCAATGGCTTCGAGGGGTTTCATTTACCGGGTACGGCACTACTCTGGCCGTGGGGCTCGGGATCCCCATCCCCATTTTGGATGAAGAAATGGCCATCCTGACCTCTGTCCGGGATGAAGAGATCTGGACCAGAATTGTGGATTACAGCCAGGACTATCCGCAAGGTACAGGGAAAATCCTGGGTGAGGTTAATTATGCGGAGTTGAAATCAGGCAAGATATCCTTACAGAATAAAGAAATCCCCACCGGCGGGTTATCCAGTTATCTGAAGGCCCGGGAATTGGCTGAAACCTTAAAACGCTGGCTTCTTAAAGGAAAATTCCTTTTGACCGAACCGGTGGCGCCGCTGCCGGGAGGAGACCTTCATGGCTAAAAAAAAGGTTATCTTAACCTTTCCCCCGGCCCTCGTAGAAGAGCCGGTTACCTATAACCTCATCAAAAATTATGACTGCATGATCAATATCCTGAAGGCCACGGTCCGACCCAAGGTAGAAGGGCGATTGGTGATCGAGTTAAATGGCAGTCGGGAGGCTGTGGCCAATGGGTTGGACTATCTAAAAAAAATCGGGATCCAGGTGGAACCTTTGGCCCAGGAAGTACGGCACATCAAAGAACGATGTTCCCATTGCACGGCCTGCATTCCCCATTGTCCCACCCAGGCCCTGACCGTGAACCGGGAGGATATGAAGGTCTCCTTCCAAAAGGAACGATGCATCATTTGCGAAGCCTGCCTGCCGGTCTGCACCTATAAAGCCATGGAGATTCAGTTTTAATACGAAAATAGACTCCGATTTCGGATTTCGGATTTCGGAATTTGAAAAATTCGCTTCCATTGAAGCTCCGTAGGGGCGGGATTAAAACCCGCCCCTACGACGGCGGTATTTTTATGCTTCGTGGTGCCCCCCGAGGCATGAGGACGAGGCGCGAGGACAAAGAGTAAAAAATTACTTCCTTCTTACCTATAGCCCATTGCCTATAGCCTCCCCTTTTCATCATCAAGCATCCGGTGTCGAAGAATCTCCTTTAGGACTGAAGATCAGATTTAGATCTATGGCTAGCTCATCAAAGAGGCTGGTTTTCAGCCTGTCCTCTTTGGTCAGAATTTCCGGCCGGCCATATCTGCCGTTCTGGCCCAGGGTAAAAACCATAACGGTTTCATCCGAAGGGTGAAAAATCCAATATTCCTTTACCCCAACCCGTTCGTAAAGACCCAACTTAATCTTGAGATCCTTTTGCACCGTTGAAGGAGAAACCACCTCGACGACCAGATCCGGACCGCCACGGCAACCTTTTTCATCTAATTTCCCCGGGTCGCAGATGACCAGGATATCCGGTTGAACCACCGTATCGATATCTTCATCTTTTTCTTCTCTCCGAGGGAGCCGGACATCAAAGGGCGCGATAAAAACCTCGCAGGGTTTTCCTTGAAGATAATTAGCGAGTTGTCTGAATAATTCGCCCGTTATCCTTTGATGTTGGACGGATGGTGCGGGGGTCATGTTATAGGCGACCCCGTCTATCAACTCCCACCGTTCATCATCCGACCAATTCAGATAATCCCCATAGGTAAATCGCTGCTCTTCATTTTTTGCCGGAACCCCCATAAGTCTATCCCCTTCTTCCTGTTTGTGGATAAGTGTACCGGCTGTCTTTTAAAGAGTCAATCCAAATCCAGTCCTTTTTCTTTTACCGGATGGCTCCTTTTGCCTTTACCCCGTCCCCCGTCACTTGTTCCCCCTCATCTTTTAGCCAATTCTAACGTAATCGGCCGGCCCAGAAAATTCCGGGCAATCTGTTCAAAATTCGGGGTCAGATCAGAGACAAAAAAATGGTGCCCTTCAGACCGGTCGATAGGCGTTAAACTTTCAGCCACTGAGGGATTCTGCTCTAAATATTCCTTTACCCAAAGGGCCACTTCCTGCGAAGAGTCAATCACCCGGACCCTCTTGCCCATTTTGACCTGGATAATATATTTAAGTAACGGATAATGGGTGCATCCCAGGACCAGGGTATCCAATTGCTTCATCTTTAGAGAAAAGAGGTATTTCCGGACGATCTGCTTGGTCTCCGGTCTTTTCAGCCAGCCTTCTTCCACCAAGGGCACGAGTAATGGACAGGCCTGGGAAAAGACCTCAATCCCGGGTTGGGCCTCTTTCAGCAACCTTTCATAAATCCCGCTGCCGATCGTGGCCCGGGTTCCAATCACCCCCACCCTTTTTTTTTGAGTCAGCCGAAGGGTCTTTTCAACAGCCGGACGGATCACCTCAAAAATCGGGATGGCAAATCGTTGCCTTAAGGTTTCAAATGCCACCGAGGAAGCCGAGTTGCAGGCCACGATAATAATCTTGGCCCCCTGGGATAAAAGAAATTCCGTATCTTCTATAGAATAGTCTATGATTGTTTTCTGGCTCTTGGTCCCGTAAGGGCTGCGGGCCGTATCGCCGAAATAGACGATCCGATAGCGGGGAAGTTTTTCCAAAATCTCCCGCACTACCGTTAAACCGCCGATACCCGAATCAAAAATACCGATCATGCCATTTACCCGTCATCCTTTCCAAATAAAAAAGGAGCTAACTCAAAACAGCTAACTCCTTGTTTTTTATGGTAGGCACGATGGGTTTTGAACCCATGACCTCTACCGTGTCAGGGTAGCGCTCTCCCCCTGAGCTACGTGCCTGTGTGTTGGTTATGTTTAAACAATTATACCCGTCGGTGTCAAGAAAAAACCGCTTCATTAATTAAAGGACGCTGATTTACGCAGATACCCGCAGATCACTATTCTTTATATTCAAAATCTTGACAATCTGCGTCGATCTGCGTCCAAAATGCAAATTCCTAACCAATCAGGCCAAGATCTTGAGGCCGGAATAGATATAATGAAGTCCTGAAAAAACGGTAAAAATCAAGGTGGTCAGGACCAATATTTCTCTCACCCCAGAGCCGAAATGCACATACCCGGAAGAAAGGACGCTCAGGATTAACAGGAGTTGAAAAATAGTGGTCAGCTTACTATAGACGGTCGGTTTAATGTCAAAATCAATTTGATTGAGAACCAGGATACTGACCCCCAACAGGATCACCACATCCCGGCTGATGACAATCACGGCCAGCCAAACCGGTATCTCCTTCAAAACGGCCAGGGCGATATAGGCCGTAGACAATAACATTTTATCGGCGATGGGGTCTAAAAAAGACCCCAGACGGGTCTTTTGGGAAAACCAGCGCGCCGTCAGTCCATCCAATCCATCAGTCACCGCTGCTCCGGCAAAAACCCATAAGGCTTGGTTAAAAGAACCGTTGATCAGCAGAATGGCGAACCAAGGGATCAGGACAATACGTATCAGGGTAATCCAGTTGGGGATAGACATGGTCTCACGGTTGATTAAAATAATCGATTACTTTAAAACGAATACTATCAAATTCTTCAGCAGAAAACCAGTTCAAATTGGTTTCCCGGCCTAACCAGGTCAATTGTCTCTTGGCATAACGGCGGGTATCCCTCTTCAAAAGTTCCAGGGCCTCTTTCAATTCCCACTTGCCTTGTAACACCCCGATCATATGCCGATAGCCCAGGGAGTTCATAGACTTTAATTCAGCGGAGTATCCCCTGTCAAGAAGTCCCTGGACCTCCCCAAGAAACCCCTGGGCCATCATCTTTTCCGCCCTGAGATTAATCTGCCGGTAAAGGGCCTGGCGATCCAGGGAAAGACCGATCCAGAGGATCTCATAATCAGTCTCGACTTTCAGATCCCATTGTTGCCAATCCGAGATGGGGCGGCCGGTCAATTCCAAAACCTCCAGGGCCCGGATCAACCGAAAGGTATCCCGGGGATGAATCCGTTCGGCGGCCAGAGGGTCTTTTTTTTTCAAGGTCTCCCAAAGAAAGTCCGCTCCCTGGATCTGAGATGCTTTTCTCCACCTTTCCCGGATCTCGACATCGGGCTTGGGACAGGAAAAAATCCCCCTTTGCAAAATCCTCAGATAGAGGCCGGTCCCTCCGATGACCAGGATCGGGGTCCTGCGGAGGTGGAGTTCCCGAATGATGGACTGGGCCCGTCTTCTGAACTCAGAGGCATCAAAGGGCTGGTCGGGATCGACAATATCGATGAGATGATAAGGGACTTCTTTTCTTTCTGTCAGGGCCGGTTTGGCTGTGCCGATGTCCATATAACGGTAGACCTGCATGGAATCGGCGTTGATGATTTCTCCCCCCACCTCCCGGGCCAGTCGGTGCCCCAATCCAGATTTTCCGACCGCCGTCGGCCCGGTGATAAAGACTAATTTGGGGCGGTCCGCTTTCATTGACATAAGACCGGGGCGATTGCGGATTGCGGAATTCGGATTTCGGAATTGAAAAAAATCTCCCCTGCCCCCCGATCCCCGACCCCTGACCCCCGCCCCCTGTCTCTTGCAACTTGCAACTTCATTTCCGTTTGAACCGCTTTTCAATCTCTTCCCAGGACACCAATATCCAGAGGGGACGGCCATGGGGGCAATGAGAAGGACTTTCGGTTTGGTCCAATTGATTCAACAAGGATTTCATTTCTTCCAGGCTCAAAACCTGCCCGGCCCGGATCGCTGTATGGCAGGCCAGGAGTTTTAACATGGGTTTTGATATATCCTCTGGATTCGACAAAACGCCCTCGGCCTTTATTTCCTCCAATATTTCCTTTAAGGCCCTTTCCGCTTGCTCCAGGCTTATCCCAACGGGTATGGATTTTATCCACAAGCTTTTTCCCCCGGCTGAAGTTATTTCGAACCCAAAGCCGCCCAACTCCGTCTGGATTGATTCAAGATCGATGGTCCAACCAAGAGGAAGTTCAATCAGGATAGGAACGACCAGGTATTGAGAAGAGACCCCGCCGGCCTGCCATTGATTCAGATATCGATCATACAGCACCCGTTCATGGGCGGCATGCTGATCGATTAAAACCAAGCCGCGATCCATTAAGGCGACCAGATAAGTCCCTTGAAGCTGGGTTATCAGGGTTAACCGGGAAAAGGCCCCTTCCTGATCCGTCTGCGGCGCTTCAACCGGCGGGTTATCCGGAAAGGAGTCGGTCTTGGGTTCTCGAAAAAGGCTTTGCCGGTCTGCATCGAATAGAGAAGGTCTTGGGTCCTCTTCCCGGGTTGGAGAAATAAGGTATGGCACTCTCGGGCCATCTCTAAAAAGGAAAGGTTCGGTTTGACCTTGTGCCCAAGTTTGATAGCGAAAATCTTGCTCCATTCCCCCTGGTTTAGGTATATGGGATTTCAAGGCCTGCCCAAGGGCCTTACCCACCAGGGTTTGAATCCAGGCGGTTTGACTGAAACGCACCTCTTGTTTGGTGGGATGAATATTGACATCAATCAATTCCGGAGAGATTTCCATCCAAAGGGCCGTTATCGGAAAACGACCCGATGGAATCATACCGGCATAAGCCCGGAGGATCAAGGGGTACAAAAGGGGGCTGCGGACCCATCGCTGATTGACCATAAAGGCGACATTTTTCGAAGTGTTTTGATGGAAATGGGGCGGAGAGATAAAACCTTTGATCCGGATCTGGTCTTCTGTTAAATCCACGGGGATCAATCCGCTGGTTTTTTCCGGGCCCCATAATTCCTGAAGACGTAGAAGCTTGTCTTGGGCAGGAAAAAGCTGCAGGATCTTTTTTCCATTATGGGTCAGATCAAATCGAAGGGCCGGGAATCCCAGGGCCACCCGCTCCAGGGCCGTCTGTATCTGGCTCCATTCGACCCTGGGCGTTTTTAAAAAGGCCATCCGCGCCGGGGTATTATAGAAAAGATCCATGACTTCTATGATCGTCCCGGAAGCCCCTCCGGTTTCTTCCAGGCCTATTTTCTTCCCTCCCCAGATCTCCAGACGATAGCCGGAAACTTCCCCTAATGGAATGGAAAGGATAGTCATCCGGCTGACCGCGGCGATGCTGGGCAGGGCCTCTCCTCTGAAACCCATCGACTTCAGGGACATTAAATCGGCATAGGCCCGGATTTTACTGGTAGCATGACGCTCGATGGCCAGGAGCAGGTCTTCTTTGGACATCCCCCGGCCGTTATCCGTTACCCGGATAGAAGACCTCCCGGATTGGATGATATCGATGCGGATGTCGGTGGCCCCGGCATCAACGGAATTTTCCAATAATTCTTTGACCACCGAAGCCGGTCTTTCAACGACTTCACCGGCCGCGATTTGATTGATT
>JACRBX010000164.1 GCA_016219225.1 Deltaproteobacteria bacterium | reverse complement strand
TTTGATCAAAACCGGCCAACCCGGGCTGATGATAGGGGAATCCCTGGAGACCCTGGGTTTTAAGGATCTGGTCATGGCCGATGTGACCCTCAATCACTGTCTGGTTCCAGAAGACCAGGTTATCGGCCCTTTTACCCATCCCGCCCCTTGGGCTGAACTGCAGGTCCGATCCAACTTAATCATAACCGTAGCTTCCCTGGGCGTCATGATGCGGGCCCTTCAGGGGGCAAAAAGATATTCCGCAGAAAGCCCGGAGGGCCGGAAGCCGGCCCAGGCTTATCAGGAAATCCGTTTCAAGCTGGCCGAGATGTTTACCCTTTATCAAACTGCCCAATGGATGCTCTACCGGGCGGCTTGGATGCTCGAAACCCTGGCACCGGAGGCTGAAACCGTGGCCGCAGCCACGAAGATCTTTGTTACCGAGGCCGCCGAAGAGGTGGCCAGAGCGGCCATGCAGATTATGGCCGGGGAAGGCTACCTATCCCATAATAAAATAGAAGAGTGTTTTAGAGATGCCCGGTTCGGACCGGTAGCCGGAGACACCTCGGAAGTTCTCCGGATGCGCATCGCCGAGGATTGTTTGCAAAAATATCGATAGAAGGAGACATAGGATGACTGAGGATCTACTCTACGAAGTGAACAATCAGGTAGCCTTTATGACCATCAACCGGGAATCCCGGCGTAATGCCATCAGCCAGGAAATGATCACAGCCTTTCATGAATTCCTTGACCAGGCTGATCAGGATGAAGGGATTCGAGCGGTCTGCATTACCGGAGCCGGGGACAAGGCCTTTTGTTCCGGAGCCGATCTGGTGGTTTCCCTGAAGCGGCAAGGAGAAGACCCTTTGACCGGGGCCAGAAATTATGCCTCCCTTCTTAAAAAAATGGTCCGTTTCGGCAAGCCCCTCTTGGCTAAAGTCAACGGGGCCTGCCTGGCCGGCGGTTTTGGGTTGATGCTTTCCTGCGATATTGTTATTGCCCGAAAGGACGTTTATTTCTGGACGCCGGAGGTCAATGTTGGTATATTCCCCATGATGGTCGGGGCACTCCTGATGCGTCAGGTAGGTTCCAAAAAGGCCATGGAGATGGTCCTGACCGGCCGCAAAGTTAATGCCCTGGAAGCCGAACAGATCGGCCTGATCAGCCGGGCAGTGGAGCCTGAAAAGCTTTCCGAAGAAGTAGACGTCATCTTGAAAGCCCTGGTCTCAAAGAGTCCCATTGGGTTGCGGATCGGCAAAGAGGCTTTCACCACCATGATGGATATGCCTTTTGAAAAATCGGTGGATTATCTGTGCGAAGCCCTGGGACGCGTCATTACTACGGAAGATGCCAGGGAAGGGATGACGGCCTTTGTTGAAAAAAGGGAGCCGAAGTTTAAAGGGAAATGAAGCTGGATGCACGACACAAAGAACCATCCGGATCTATTGGTTCTTGTTGCAACTTGCGTCTTGTATCTCAATCAGGGAAATATCCCCAAAACCAACCAAAAGGAGGAAGAAAAAATGGCTTTTACCAACGTGAAAGAGGTGTTTGATGGAATGCCCGGTGTTTTTAACGCCAGTGCCGCTGCAGGTCTGAATGTGGTCTTTCAGTATGATATCACCGGCGAGGGCGGAGGCAAATGGTATGTGGAAGTTAAAGAGGGGACCTGTAATGTAGCCGAGGGAACCCATGCTTCCCCGACCGTCACCTTGACCATGGCCGCAGAAACCTGGCTGGCTATGGTTAATAAAGAGCTGAACGGCATGCAGGCCTTCATGAGCGGCAAGCTGAAAGCCAGTGGGGACATTATGCTGGCCCAGCGGATCACCCAGATTTTTCCTTTATAAATCCATCCTTCACTTGGCCTTTCTTTCCAGGACAAAATGGAGGAGGGGTTAGCTTATGATCGGCTTGGTGGGGCGGGTTTTAACCCGCCCCTACGTCGCCCTCTTTCCCCCCCAGAGGGGAGGGCGAAGGAGGCGACGCGAAATTTTAAATATAGGATGTCACCAATAATGCCTCATTTACAAAACATATTGTAGGGGCGGGCTTTATGCCGCCCGATAATCGGGAGGGGATAAACCCCTCCCCTACAACTCTATGGGGACAACCGTATCCTGTCCATCGGCGGCGGCACCCAAGAGATTATGAAAGAGATCATCAGTAAGATGATATTATAGAAGGCATAAGGCCCAAGGTTCAAGGCACAAGGGTAAAGGCAATTGGAATTCACGAGCTTTTGCCCTGCGCCTTGCGCCCTGAGCCTTGAGCCATTAAACATAAAAACAAAAAACGAAGGAGGTTATTCATGGGTTATCAAATTAAACGCGCCATGGTCGTCGGCTCAGGGGTCATGGGCGGGGGGATTGCCGGCCATTTGGCTAATGCCGGCCTTTCAGTCTATTTAGTGGACATTGTCCCCCGCCAACTCACCCCGGCTGAAGAGGCTAAAGGCCTGACCTTAAAGAGTCCCGGGGTCCGAAACAGAATCGTCAACCAAGGAATGGACTTTTTAAAAAAATCAAAACCCTCCGGGTTATTCAGCCCTACCCGTCTGGAACTGATCACCGTCGGGAATATGGAGGATAACTGGGACTGGATCAAGGAAGTCGACTGGATTATCGAGGTCGTTGTAGAGAACCTGGCCATTAAGCACCAGGTCATGGCCCGGATAGAAGAAAGCCGGCGACCGGGAAGTATCGTTTCCACCAACACCTCGGGTCTGCCTATCGGGCAAATTGCCGAAGGCCGCTCAGATGAATTAAAAGCCCACTTCCTGGGAACCCATTTCTTCAACCCGGCCCGTTATCTGAAACTGCTGGAAATCATCCCGACTCCCCAGACCGATCCTGAACTGACCCAGTTCATGATGAAATTCGGGGAGCGCCGCCTGGGTAAAACCGTGGTCCTGTGCAAGGATACACCGAATTTTATTGCCAACCGGGTGGCCGCCGTAACCGGGACCACGGGGATGAATTACATCCTTCAAAACGATTACACCGTGGAAGAAGTGGACGCCATAACCGGCCCCCTCATCGGACATCCCAAGACCGCTTCTTTTAGACTTCAGGACCTGGTCGGTCTGGATGTGAGCAGCCATGTGGCCAACAATCTCTATCCGGCCATCCCTGATGACCACTTCCGGGAGGCAATCGTGGGTCCGTCCCAGGAACTGACCTCAAAAATGGTCGAAAAAGGCTGGTAGGGCAATAAGGCCAAGCAGGGTATTTATAAAAAGATAAAAACGCCCGAAGGGAAAAAAGGGTATCTCATTCTGGATCTCAAGACCATGGAATACCGGGAAGAGCAAAAGCCTTCTCTGCCCTTGCTTAAACAGGCCAAGGCCATTGAATCCCTGCCGGAACGTTTTCGTTTCATCGTCAAACAGGACGATAAAATGGGCAAACTGGTCTGGAACGGCACGGCCCTGTCCCTGTCCTATTGTGCCTATCTTCTCCCGGAGATCAGTGACAATCTGTACAGCATCGATGATGCGGTCAAGACCGGCTTTTTCCACGAAATGGGTCCCTTTGAAATCTGGGACGCCCTGGGGGTAAAGGAAACGGCTGCCCGCATGGAAGCCGATGGATATAAGGTGGCTGAGTGGGTTAAGGAGATGCTCCAGGCCGGTGGGGACACCTTCTATAAAAAAGAAGGGATTAAAAATTTTTACTGGGATCAAAACAGCAAGGGTTACCAGGCCATGCCGGTGGACCCCAATTTGCTCATCTTAGCCGACCGAAAGGAACAAGCCGGCGTTATCAAGAAAAATTTGAGCGCTTCGCTGATTGATATCGGAGACGGGGTACTTTGCCTGGAATTCCATTCCAAGATGAATGCTTTGGACACGGATATCTTTGCCATCGGCCAGGCCGCCCTGGAAGAATTGGAAAAGGATTATGTGGGCCTGGTCATCGGGAACGAATCCCCGAACTTCTGCGTCGGCGCCAATGTCTTTAATGTCGTCATGGCTGCCGAGGCCAAGCAATGGGACCAGATCGAACAGGGCATCAAGGGTATGCAAGACCAGATGCTGGCGTTTCAATACTGCACCAAGCCGGTGGTGGCCGCACCCATCGGCATGGCCCTGGGTGGGGGAGCGGAAATCTGTATGGCCGCCGACCGGGTCTGCGCCGCTGCGGAAACTTACATGGGCCTGGTTGAAGTGGGTGTGGGCCTGATCCCGGGCGGCGGAGGCTGCCGGGAAATGGTCAAGCGGTGGATCAGCCCGTCCATGAGAAGGTCGGCCGATATCGATCCGTTGCCGTTGCTCATGAAGGCCTTTGAGAATGTGGCCATGGCCAAAGTCAGCACCAGTGCTCTGGAGGCCAGGGAAATGGGTTTCTTAAGCGATTGCGACCACATTGTGATGAATGGCGGACACAGGCTGGCCGAGGCCAAACGAATGGTCCTGGAAATGGTCGCCGCCGGATATGCCCCGCCGCCACGGATCAAATCCGTCTATGCCGTGGGACAGCGCGGAGTATCCGCCTTGACGATAGGCGTCAAGTCCATGCGCTGGGGGGACTTCATTTCCGATTATGATTTTTTTATCGCCAAAAAAATCGCCTATATCCTTTCCGGCGGGTCCTTAAGTTCTCCCCAATGGGTGGATGAGCAGGTCATCCTGGATCTGGAGCGGGAGGCCTTCCTTTCCCTGTTAGGCCAGGAAAAGACCATCGAACGTATCAAACACTTGCTCATGACCGGCAAGCCTTTACGAAATTAAGGAGGAATTATGATGAAAGAAGTTTGGATCGTTGCCGCTGCCCGAACAGCCATAGGTCGGGCCAAACGGGGGACCCTGGTGAATGTCCGTCCCGATGATATGGCGGCTGTGGTTTTAAATGAAGTGATCGTCCGCGCCCCCGGGGTGGAAAAGGGGGACGTGGAGGATGTGGTTTTGGGCAATTCTTTTCCGGAGCATACCCAGGGCATGAATTTTGCGCGGGTTGCGGCCATGAGGGCCGGATTCCCTTATACCGTTCCCGGCCAGACCATAAACCGGTTTTGTTCTTCCGGGCTCCAGGCCATCTCCATCGGTTCTCAGCAGATCTTGACCGGCATGTGTGATGTGGTGATTGCCGGCGGGGCCGAATCCATGAGCCAGGTACCTATGACCGGTTTTAATTTCGCCCCCAATCCGACTCTGGTCGAGGAATTCCCGGAGATGTACATCGGCATGGGCCTGACCGCTGAAAATGTGGCCGAGAAATACAAGGTCAGCCGTGAAGACCAGGATGCCTTCGGTTATAAAAGCAACCAAAAGGCCCTGGCGGCCAACGCCTCCGGGCGGTTTAAGGAAGA
Source organism: Deltaproteobacteria bacterium (assembly GCA_016219225.1). NCBI lineage: Bacteria > Pseudomonadati > Myxococcota > Myxococcia > Deltaproteobacteria bacterium. Next base: position 10,270 of record JACRBX010000164.1, on the reverse strand, counting down.
AATCGTCCCCTTGACCGTCAAGACCGTCCGTATCACTGAGGCCGGTAAGCAGGAAGAAAAGGTCAAAATCTATCAAGTGGACGAAGGACCGAGGGACACCAGCCTGACCCAGATGGCCGCCCTCAAACCGGCCTTTAAAAAGAACGGGTCGGTGACGGCCGGCAATTCCTCGCAGATGAGTGACGGGGCGGCCGCTGTCCTGTTGATGGATTCCGAAAAAGCCAAGGCCAAAGGTCTCAAACCCCTGGCCCGCTTTGTCGGCTTTGCCGTGGCCGGAGTGCCCTCGGAACTCATGGGCATCGGCCCCATGTACGCCATTCCCCGGGCCATGAAAGTGACCGGGAAAAAGCTTTCTGAGATCGATCTCTTCGAAATCAATGAGGCCTTTGCCTCCCAGGCCCTGGCCAGCGTTCGGGAATTGGGGATCGATGAGAGCAAAGTCAATGTCAACGGCGGGGCCATTGCATTAGGACATCCCCTGGGCTGCAGTGGGGCCAAATTAACCGTTCAATTGGTCTATGAGATGAAGAAACGAGGTTCGAAATACGGTGTAGTTTCCATGTGCATCGGAGGCGGCATGGGAGCGGCCGGGATATTCGAGAATCTGCAATAAGATAAGGTTCAAGGTGTAAGGCCCAAGGTCCAAGGTCGAAAAGCAAACAAAAACCTTGTACCCTGGGCCTTCAAGTCACCTCGATCCACGAAGCGTGAAAAACCGAATGTCGAATATCGAATATCGAATACTGAATGTCGAAGGATGGGGGAAAAGATCCATAATTAAAAATTCAAAATTTGCATTTTCATGTTAGGCTCACATTCCCCACATCCGCTGGGCCGCCACGAACGATGAAAATGTTCGAAGGGGAGTTAAAAACAATCACTTCATGATTCGAAATTCGAAATTCGAAATTCGATATTTTTTTTCGATTTAGAATTCTTTAAAATCTTCCTCCCCCAGAGGGATGACCTGTTCCGGTTTTATTTCCCTCATATTCTGGTGTCGGAGTCCCTGTCTATTATCCTGCCTAACCGGTTTTGAAAGAGTTTTGCGGAAATCGGCTTTGGCAAAATTTTCTAAAGCCTTCCGGGCAGGCCTCGGTTCTTGCTGAAGAAGCAAAGGACCTCTCCCATTTCCATTCATTTCTCCTGTAATCAGCGTAACCAAATCAGCTACAAAATGTTTCATCTCTTCAGCCTGTCCGTTCATCTCCTCCGAGGCCGAGGCCGTTTCTTCGGCACTGGCGGCGGTTTGTTGGACCACCTTGTCCATCTGGGCTACGGCTTTATTGATCTGTTCAATCCCCTGGGCCTGCTCGTTTGAGGCGGCCGCGATCTCTCCCACCAATTCTCCTGCCTTCTTCGACCCTGTGGCCACCTTTCCAAAGGCCTCATTCGTCCGGGCCACTATCTCTGAACCTATCTTTACCTTCTTGACCGTCCCTTCAATCAAATCGGAGGTATTTTTGGCTGCCTCGGCGGCCCGCATGGCCAGGTTCCTGACCTCATCGGCCACTACCGCAAACCCGGCTCCGGCCTCCCCGGCCCTGGCTGCTTCCACCGCGGCGTTCAAGGCCAGGAGGTTGGTCTGGAAGGCGATCTCATCGATGGTCTTAATAATCTTACCGGTTTCTTCACTGGCAGCGGAAATATCAGTCATAGACCGGTTGAGCTCCTTCATGGCCTGATTGGCCTCATCCACCACCCGGCCGGTATCACGCATCAAGGTATTGGCCTGATCGGCATTTTCCGCATTTTGTTTGGTCATGGAGGCCATCTCTTCCATGGAAGAGGAGGTCTCTTCCAAACCGGCGGCCTGCTCCGAAGCCCCTTCGGCCAGGGACTGGCTGGCTGTAGAGACCTGTTCGGTGGCCGAACCTACCTGATCGGCCCCTTCACTAAGACCGTCGACCACCCGTTGTATCGGCCGGGTAATAGAGCGGCTCAAAAAAACCCCCAGAATCAGGGCCAGGAACGTCCCGATACCCATTCCCAATAGGGAGATGAATTTTATCCGGCCCGCCTGGTTATTGGCAGTTTTAGCGGTATCCGTTATATGTTGATCAACTTTGGGCCCAATTTCGCTCAAAATATTTTGGACCTTTTTCAGGGTTTCCAGGGTTTCATTTTGATAATAGGCTATGGCGTCTTTTCGAAATTCTTTTCCTTTTTTTAATATGTTTTCCAACTCCTGGGCGGATTGATGCAATTTCCGATGGGGATCTTCGATCTGGGCCAACGGTCCTTTTATCTCCGGCATATCGGCCTCGGCTGCCTTCCGACCATCCCCGTAATACCATTTTCCGAACCCGCATTTATGTTCGTCTTTTTCCACATCGATCGCCGTCGCATCTTCATTGCGTTGAAATTGCCCCACCTTCCTGGCCCAATTCAGATGATCCACTTCCCGCTGTAAGATTTCCTTGCCTACGCTTTGGGAATAATTTAACTTCCGGGAAGCCTCCACCGAGTTGGAAACCCCGTTCCAACCCAGAAATCCGACCAGCAAGGTTATGAGAGCCACCAGACCAAAACCTCCGACCAATTTAACGCTCAATTTCATTTTTTTCATAAGAAACTTCCCTTTCATAAAATTAGAATAATTAATTCAATACTATCCATATTCGAAAAGCATGCCAACCGCTTTAAAAATATAATTACTTGAATTATTTCAATTTGTTATGAAGTATCCAGCAGAATGAAACCGGAATAAAAAGATAAAACCTTTAATGGGAGGAAAATTTTTGATTTATGGGGAATACATTTGTTTTGATAATAGGATCAAATGTATCGGAACACGTTACAAACAAAGATCGTGAGCCTTCTGCTCAGTGCCAGCCCATTCTATCAATATGATGTCTCTTCAAGTAGATATAGAGGCGATTGCGGCTAAGACCGGAAATCCGGCAGGCTTCTTTAATACTTCCTTTGGTGGATTCCATCAAATGCTGAAAGTATGTTTTTTCCATATCTGCCAGGGTAGTTTCCCGGACCTCTTGGAATTTGCGCAACACTTTATCCGGTTGGGCCTTTTCCGAAGATATTTCTTTCGTTAAAGGTTTTTTATGTCTTTCCAGGGGCATACTGGTTGTTTCAATCCGGATGTGATTGGGCAGGTGCAGGGGGAAAAGGATGGGTTCATGGCGGGCTTTAATAATGGCCTCTTCCAGGCTGTTTATCAATTGACGGACATTCCCCGGCCAGGCATAATCCCGAAGCGTCTGGAGGAACTCCGGGGACAGCCCTTTCGTTTCTATCCCTATTTTTTCACAGTTTTTGGCCAGAAAATGCATAACCAGTTCCATGATGTCATCAAGGCGTTGTCTAAGGGGCGGGATGGTGATAGTTATGGCATTCAGTCGATAAAGAAGATCTTTTCGGAACCGCCCTTTTTTGACCATCTCATCAAGATCACGATTGGTTGCGGTGACTAATCGAAAATCGCTCCCGATCTCCTGTTTACCGCCCACTGGACGGAATCGGTGCTCCTGAAGAACCCGGAGGAAGGTCTTTTGAATGGTTGAAGGAAGCTCCCCCACTTCATCTAAAAAAAGGGTCCCACCATCGGCTTGCTGGATCAGCCCCTCTTTGGACCGGTCTGCACCGGTAAAGGCCCCCTTCTCATGCCCGAACAGCACGCTTTCGATAAGGGTTTCCGGCAGGGCACCACAATCTACCACAACGAAATTTTTATTGGAACGGGGGCTGTTGACATGGATGGCCTTGGCAAAAAGTTCCTTACCCGTCCCGGTTTCACCGCTGATCAATACATTGACATTACTGCCCGCCGCCTGGGCTACAAGATCCAGACAAGCTTCTATTTGAGAATTTTCGCCGACAATGCCCTCTCGTTTCAAGGCCACCATCTGCTTATTTATCACCTTTTCCTCCCGGTATTGCAGGGCCCGGAGAAGGGGCAGAATCATGGCTTTAATAGAAGAAGGCTTTTCCACATAATCCCAGGCCCCCTTTCTGATCGCCAATTCCGCCCCGTCAGGATCCCCCTGGGAGGTAATGATGATGACCTCGGGTTTCGATGGGATTCCCCTGAGCTTTGGTAATAGATCCAACCCATTCCCATCAGACAGCAGGACATCGAGAAAGACCACGTCAAAGGTCCCGAAAGAGGCTGCTTGCCAGCCGTCTTTCAAGGTGTTGACGCAGACCGCCTCATGTCCTGTCTTCTTAACCGCCGCTGACAGAATAACACACATCCCCTGGTCATCATCGATAATCAAAACTTTTGCCATAGCCTATAGCTCCCTTCCCGGTTTCTGATCCAGAACCTGGCGGACTTTTTCAGCCAGGGAATGAATCACCAGGGGTTTCATAATGAATTTTCTTATGCCCATGGCATCTTTTTGTGCAGCCGTCATGATGTCACCCAGTCCGGTGATCAGGATTATCGGAATATCAGGCCTGATCCGGATGATCTTTTGGGCCAGTTCGGTACCGGTCATCTTGGGCAGAATATAGTCGGTAATAACCAGGTCGATTTTTCCCGATTCTCTCATAAAGATCTCCAGGGCTTCATAGCTACTGGTGGTAATCATAACTTTATAGCCGAGGTGTTCTAACATTTTTTGGCCTATACGGGTAATGGCTTCTTCATCGTCAACGAAAAGGATACGCTCGTTTCCTCGTGGAAGGACCATGGCCTTCACCGCTGTTTCACCCCCTTTTTCCCGTTCGATCCTGGGAATATAAACCTGGAAGGTGGTCCCCTTCCCAGGCTCACTTTGCACCTTGATCGCCCCTCTATAACCTCTGACAATGCCATGCACTACCGCCAGACCCAGGCCGGTTCCTTCTCCTATCCCTTTGGTGGTGAAATAAGGATCGAATATGCGTTTCAGATCGGCCGGATAAATTCCATATCCCGTGTCCATGACAGTCATTTCAATATAGGGGCCGGCCTTGAGATCCAAGACCGATTCTTCTTCGGCACTGATATCAACCTTGCTCAGGGTGAAACGCAAAAGGCCTCCTTTTTCCTGCATGGCATGGGCGGCATTGCTGCAAAGATTCATGACGATCTGATGAATCTGGGTCGGATCCACCAAAGCCGTTCCCGAGCGGGAGTCTATTGCCTGTTGAATCTCAATAGTCGCCGGTAGGGATGACCGGAGCATTTTTAGCGCCTCTTTGCAAAGTATACTAAGCTGCAAAGGCTTCCGTTCCAGTTCCTTCTGCCGGCTGAAGGTCAGGATCTGCCGGACCAGATCGGTGGCCCGCTCTGTTGCCCTGAGCGCCTCCAGTAAGTAACTGTGAACAGCCGTATCCTTGGAAACCTCCAAAAGGGACAACTCGATACCTCCCAAAATAACGGCCAGGATATTGTTAAAATCATGGGCGATCCCACCCGCCAGGGTCCCAATGGCCTCCATCTTTTGGGCTTGATGCAGCAGGGATTCGAGTTTTTTGCGCTCCGTAATGTCTCTAAGAAAAGCCAGAACGACTATTTTCCCCCGATAGGTGGTTTTGGTTGCCGACACCTCAATAAAAACCTCCCCGCCATCCTTTCGAATCCCCTTGAATTCATATCGGGAAGGGACGTCCTCGCCCCTTTGCCTTTGAAGGTTGAAATCCATTACCCGATGGCGGTCATCCGGATCAACCACCAGGGATATCCGCTGTCCCACAATCTCCTCCGACCGGTCATAGCCGAAGATTTCGATACATTTTTGATTGACAAAAATAAACCGATCGCCTTCGATCAGGATGATCCCGTCGTTGGAATTTTCGATGGCCACCCGGTACCGTTCCTCGGATTCCTTCAATTCTTCTTCCCTCTGGGTGCGCTCTTCGATTTCTTTCTTTAAAAGTTCGTTGGCCGTACTGAGTTCGCCGGTGCGTTTCTCCACCCACTGTTCCAGATCGATATTCAGATTGCGAACCGTCTCTTCCACCCGCTGCCGTTCTAAGATTTCCTGTTGTAACCGTTCGTTTTTAATCTCAAACTCCTTAAATATCTTGCGGAGAGTCAGAATGAGATCAAGGTCTTCCCTCTCCGCTCTATTTAAGGCTTCCTCTCCGCTGGTGGCTACAACAACCTCATAACCCTCCTCTTTAAGCACGGCCTTGATCCTATCAATCGAAGACAAGGTATCATCTACGATCAGGATTTTACTTTTATTCTTTTCTTCAGCCATTTCCTTTTTCTTCCCCTTAATTACATTAATTACTTTGATGATTCATTCATTATCATGGCCTCTGGTTATTCTTATATCACAAAAACCTTGGCCGAGACCACTGTCATTTTTCCGGTCTTTTCCGTCCTATCGAACTATAAAGGTGATAGCCTCGATGGTCTCGCAATAACTCGTCATTCCCGATTCCGTCCCGTAGGGTACTACACCCCGGAGGGCGCAGGCGGGAATCCAGGCTATATGTAACTAATTAATCCCGCCAAAGCCGGGACCCGTTTCCACGGGCATGACGCAAAGCGGCGTTTCATAGCTTTTTACGAACCCAACAGCCATGGATTTAAGGGTTTTTTCTTGACATCCCTTATCGGGGGGGATAATTTTCCCTTTAGGTAAGGAGGGATTATGGACTTTGAAGAAACGGTAAAACACGGGTTTGTTGAAAATAATGGCGTTAAAATCCATTATGCCGCCATAGGCTCAGGCCCCCTGCTGGTCATGATCCATGGATTTCCCGATTACTGGTATACCTGGCGTCATCAGATGGAGGCCCTGGCCAAAGATTACCAATGCGTGGCCATTGATACCCGGGGTTATAATCAAAGTGACAAGCCCAAGGGCCCGGAAAACTATGCCATGTCTTTGCTGGTCGGCGATGTAGCTGCCGTGATCAAGTACTTCGGCCAGGAGAAGGCTATTATTGTCGGTCACGACTGGGGCGGGGCCATTTCCTGGGCCCTGGCCATAACCAGGCCCGAATGGGTGGAACGGCTAATCATTTTGAATGTGGCCCATCCCTCGGCCCTGGCCAGGGAGATCCTCAACAATCCGGTCCAAATGCAGAGCAGTCAATATGCCTGGGATTTTCGGGAAGCGGAGGCCCATCGGAAACTGATTAAAATCTTTCAGGACAATAACCTTTTGATGGAATACCAAACCGAGGGGGACTCCCTTTCCGGGATGAGCGACGCCGAACTCCTTTCTCTTTGGGTCAAAGACCCGGAAGCCAGAGGAAAATACATCGAGGCCTTTGAGCGGTCGGACATTGAAGCCCTGCTCAATTACTACAAAAAAAACTACCCGAAAAAGGAATTCCTTCTCACTAAAGGACCCCTTAAACTCCCCAGGATCAAGGTGCCGGTCCTGATCATCTTCGGCCTTAAGGACCGGGCCATTTTGCCTGCGACCCTGAACAATACCTGGGAATTTATGGAAAAGGACATGACCCTGGTCACGATTCCCGACTCGGGTCACTTCGTCCAGCAGGATGCGGCCGATCTGGTGACCCGAACGATAAGCATGTGGCTGGGCCGTTGAATCCCAAACCGAACCTTCAACTCTGTTTTTTCTGTTTTTTATATTGACCGTTGTTTCCTTCTCATTATATATTCCTGAATCAAAGTATTTCTCAATACAGCCAGGAGGTTTATTATGAAAAGAAGAGGGGGTTTTGTTTTATTCACTGTCGCTTTTTTGATTCTTACGGCAGCTCAAACCCGGGCGGACACCTTTCCTTCCCGGCCGATCAATCTTTGGGTGGCTTGGGGAGCGGGATCGGGAACCGATATCAGTCAAAGAGCGATTGCCGATATCGCCTCCAAATCGCTGAAACAGCCCATTGTAATATCCAATGTCACCGGCGGGGGAGGCACCCTGGTTCTGGGCAGACTCAAGGCCGAGAAACCCGACGGTTATGCCCTGGCCAATACCAGCTCGGCGGCCTTAAGCCGCATCCCGCACCTCCAGCCTGTTCCTTACAATGCCCAGGAACCGCTGAAAGAATTCATCCCCATCATCAGCTATTCCTACTACCTTTACGGCCTGGCGGTCAAAAGCGATGCCCCCTGGAAAACTTTTGAAGAATTTATTGCCTACGCCAAAGCCAATCCAGGGAAGGTTCGCTACAGCACCTCCGGCGTCGGCACCGGGCAACACCTGGCCATGGAATACCTGGCCATGAAAGAAAATATTAAATGGACTCATGTGCCCTTTGCTACCAGTCCCCAAGCGGTTGCGGCGGTCATGGGCGGACACGTTGAGGCTACTTCGCAAACCCCGGAGTGGAAGGAACAGGTGGACTCCGGCAAAATGAGACTCCTGATTTGCTGGAATGACAAACGGATGCCTTTTTATCCCAATGTTCCCACGATCAAAGAGAAGGGCTATGATTTTTCCGTTCAGGCGGCCATTATCATTTATGCCCCGGCCAACACCCCCAAAGAGATCATTGCCACCCTCAGTAAGGCCTTTCACCAGGCTTCGGAAACCGAAGAGGTCAAGCAGATCCTCAAACGTCTCAGCTACCCTCATGACATCAAAGACAGTGAGGAGCTGATAAAAATGATCAAGAAAGACTACGAAGTCAACAAAAAGATATTAAAAGAACTGGGCATCGGCATTTATAAAAAGTAGGACCACCGGGCCGCCTTTCAAATGAAAAATCCGGATCAGACTTCGAGCCTTTTCTGGCTTGTGGTGGGAATAGGCATTGCCCTCGGTTCTCTACGGTATGGATTCGGCGACTTCCTTTCGCCGGGTGCCGGATTCATCACCTTTTTTGCCGGGGCTATCCTTTCCCTCTTATCCATTTGCCTTTTCATCGCTTCGGTCAGGCGCCGGGAACCCCGCAAGGGGCTCGGAAAGCTATGGGAAGGCCGGGAGGTCGGGAAGGTCTTCTATGTGATCCTTCTCCTCACCGTTTATACCCTGTCCCTGAAATTTTTAGGATTTTTGATCGCCACCTTTCTCCTTTTAGTTCTCCTTTTTCGGATCAAGGCGGCCTACCGCCTGTTAAAAATCGTCCTCATTGCCCTTCTGATCACGGCCGGCACCTACCTGGTATTTCAGGTCTGGCTTAAGGTACAGCTTCCGAAAGGGCTCCTACAGGGGATCATCTGAATCTTTTATGGATACCTTAAACCACATCCTCTTTGGCCTTGGGGTGGCCCTTCAACCGGTCAATCTCCTCTTCTGCTTCCTCGGGGTCCTGATCGGGACCCTGGTGGGAGTTCTTCCCGGACTCGGCCCGGTAGCAGCCATCTCTCTGCTCTTACCGGCCACTTTCCATGTGCCTCCCGTGGCCTCGATCATTATGCTCTCCGGCATCTATTACGGAGCCATGTATGGGGGCTCTACGACCTCGATTCTGGTCAATATTCCGGGTGAAGCCGCTTCGGTGGTCACTTGTTTCGACGGCTATCAGTTAGCTCGCAAGGGCCGGGCCGGGCCGGCCCTCGGCATCGCCGCCTTCGGCTCTTTCATCGCCGGGACTATCGGGGTTATCGGTCTGGCTTTTTTTGCTCCCCCCCTGGCCGCCGTGGCCTTACAATTCGGCCCGCCGGAATACTTTGCTCTTATGGTGCTCGGTCTTACGGTCCTGACCTTCCTGGCCGGAAGCTCCATGATTAAATCCCTGATGATGGCCTGCCTGGGCGTGGTAATCGGAAACATCGGACTCGATTTGATCACGGCCCAGCCCCGGTTTACCTTCGGGCTGGATATCCTTTTGGACGGCGTGGGACTGGTTCCGTTGGTCATGGGGCTTTTCGGTGTCTCGGAGGTTCTTCTGAATGTGGAAGAAAAGATTACGGAACGAAAAATTTTTAAGACCCGGATAAAGGGGCTATTCCCTTCGATTCAAGACTGGAAGGAATCGTTCTGGCCCATGATTCGAGGTTCGGTACTCGGTTTTTTCTTGGGGATCCTGCCCGGCGGCGGAGCGGTCATCTCTTCTTTTGTCAGCTACGGCGTAGAAAAAAAGATCTCCAAGCACCCGGAGGAATTCGGGAAAGGCGCCCTAGCCGGTTTGGCCGGTCCGGAGTCGGCCAATAATTCGGCTACGGCCGGGGCTTTTATTCCTCTCTTAACCCTCGGACTTCCATCCAATGCCGTCATGGCCATTTTACTGGGGGCCCTCATGATCTACGGCATGCCGCCCGGCCCTAAACTGATTACTTCCCATCCCCATTTATTTTGGGGGACCATATCGAGCATGTATATCGGCAATATCATGCTCCTCATCTTAAACCTCCCCCTCATCGGCTTGTGGGTCAGGATCCTGAAGATCCCTTACCCGGTACTGTTTCCCCTTATCCTCTTGTTCTGTTTAATCGGAGCCTTCAGCCTGA
>JACRBX010000163.1 GCA_016219225.1 Deltaproteobacteria bacterium | reverse complement strand
CGGGAAAAAACACCTCTATTTCTGGATCATTTCCACCAGGATGGCCCCGCCGGTGGCCGTTATGATTCCTTTATACGTCCTTTGGCGAAGCTTCGGTATACTCCATAGCCTGCCCGGCCTGGTCATGGCCTATGTCACCTTTAACCTGCCCTTTTCCATCTGGCTGCTGCGCGGTTTCATGGATTCCATCCCGGTAGAGCTGGAAGAAGCCGCCTATGTGGACGGCCGGAGCCGGGTAGGCGCCTTCATCGATGTGATTTTGCCCATGATAAAGCCTGGTCTTGGCTCAACCATCGTCCTTTGCAGCCTCTTTTCCTGGAACGATTATCTGTTCGCCATGGTTCTCGGCGGGCATGGAGCCAGGACGATCCCCGTGGGCATCGGAGAATTTGCCAGTGCCTCGGGCATTCTCTGGGGCGAGATCATGGCCGGCGGTCTGATTATGATTATCCCCATGGTCATCCTGGGGCTGGTCATTCGAAAATCCCTGGTGACCGGTCTGACCATGGGCGCCATGAGAGGATAAGGAGTGTAACAATGGCACAGGTTATTTTAAATAACGTACAAAAAAAGTATGGCAAGGTGGATGCGGTCAAAAACCTGAACCTGGAATGCAAAGACAAGGAATTCCTGGTCCTGCTCGGTCCCTCCGGGTGCGGCAAATCCAGTACGTTAAGGATGATTGCCGGCTTGGAGGAGGCCAACGCCGGGGACATCCTGATCGATGGGGTCCGGGTAAACGACATTCATCCGTCCAGGCGTGACATCGCCATGGTCTTTGAAACCTATGCCCTCTATCCACACAAGACCGTTTTTGAGAATATGGCCTATCCGCTACGGGTTCGAAAGACGAGCGAAGGGGAAATAAAATCTCGGGTTCAACGAGCGGCGGAGATTTTGGGCCTTGAGGCTCTCCTAATGCGCTATCCGCGCCAGCTCTCCGGAGGGCAGAAGCAGCGGGTGGCCATCGGCCGGGCCATTGTGCGCAACCCGAAGGTTTTTCTCATGGACGAGCCCATTTCCCACTTAGACGCCAAGCTTCGAAGCCACATGCGCGTTGAGCTCAAACACCTCCAGAAAGAGCTCAACCAGACCTTCATCTACGTCACCCACGATCAGACCGAAGCCATGTCCATGGCTGACCGCATCGCGGTAATGCATTCCGGCGAGTTGCAGCAATTCGGCACTCCGGATACGATCTACAACCAACCGGTCAATTCCTTCGTTGCGGGTTTCGTCGGCGACCCACCCATGAATTTTATCCCCTGTGTGCTGCAATTCGAGCGAGGCGGCTGGACTCTGAAGCACGATGCCTTCCTGCTCAGGCTGGATGATTCAATAGCGGCCAGGATCACGGTCAAAGGCGAGGCTGCCAATGGCCACCAGGAAGTTATTTTGGGGATTCGCCCCGAGGCCATCTCTTTGAAGACGGAAAAAAGCAAACCCGAAGAAATTCCTGGAAACATCTATATCACCGAGCCGATGGGCTCTTATACCATCGTCGATGTCCAGGTGGGCACAGAGAGGCTACGGGTAAGGGCCGACGCCCACTTCCAAGGTGACGTCGGAAAAAGGGTTTTTGCCGAAATTTCCCCGGAAGATTTTCATCTGTTCAGTGTGAGTTCCACGTGTTCGCTTCTTTAAGCGTTGGGTCTTTGTCGCGACAGAAGGGCCGCGGCTGGTAAGTGATTAAACAATCAACAGTTAAAGGAGGATTAAGATGAATCGTAGAACATTTCTAAAGATGAGTATGGCCGTTGCCGGAGCCGCTGCGTTGTCCGACGCCAAGTCCCTCTTTGCCGCCGGCGATCCGAAGAAGTGGCGACAGTTTGAGGGTGAGACCATCCGGGTCCTGACGGAAAACACACCACCGTCGCTGGGAATCAAAGGAGCGCTCGATGGGTTCACCAAGCTCACAGGCATGAAGGCCGAGTTGACCCTCGAAAACATGGATGCCTTAAAGGAAAAGATGCTCCTCGACCTGCAGGGCGGCAAACCGGAATACCATGTCAATTATGTTCAGTGCCGCCCCATAGGAAGCGTCATGTACCATTTCTGGGAGCCGACCAACACCTTTGTCAACCTGAAAACCGGAAAATCCCTTCATGCAGACCTTCCGGACGTTCCGGACTGCCCCAACGGCTTATACGAGGCCTTCATGCCCATGCACGTGGAGAGCAGCAGCATCCAGTACGACAAGAACATCTGGTACGGTCTGCCGTATGATACGGCCCAGGGCATCATGTTTTATCGAAAGGATATCTTTGATAAACACCATAAGAAATACGAAGATCAGACCGGAAAGAAGTTGATGCTGACACCCAACACCACCTGGGAGGAATTATTCAATCAATGTGCCTTCCTGAAAAAAGCGGAACCGGGAATCGCACCTTTCGGCCTGCACTACGGAAATGGCTGGCCCATCATCTCGGAATTCAATAGCCTGGGCCTGGCCTACGGGGTAAAAAAGGACGGTTTTGCCGGCATCGAGAACCCCTTTGTCGGCAAAAAGAACCCCGGTCCGGTTTTCTCCGAAAAATCGGACTATGACGCCGGCCTCCAGGCCCTGGAGTTTATGAAGAAACTTCGCGAGGTCATGCATCCGGATGTCGTGATCTGGGAATGGGGCGGGCTCGGCACAGCCTTTGCGACCGGAAAGATTGCTATGATGCGGCAGTGCGGCGAATTTGTTCCGTACATCGAAGACCCGAAGGCCTCCGTGGCAGCCGGAAAGACCGGATACGCCGTTGTTCCAAAGGGGCCTTCCGGCATCAATGCTTATGAGATGGGGTGCGCCTCATTGGCCATTCCCAAAGCATTGCCGATGAAGGAAAAAAAGAAGGCCTGGCTGTTCATCCTGTGGGCCACCGGTCCGGAAGCACAATGGACCGCCTTCGAAAAGTTCTACGGAACGCCGGTCCGGAAATCGGCTTACACAAAAGCCCGGAAGCTCGGCTGGCTGGATGAAAATCCCAAATTCAAGAAAGCCCAGCACCTGCGGATTCAGGAAATCGAGCTCACTAAATATATTGCCGGGTTCACTCCGGGCCCGAAGATCCCCTACTACAACGAATACCTGGATGTGGGCGGAACTGAGCTGTCCAAGTGGGTCACCGGCGAATATAAAACCGCTAAAGAAACTTTGGACAAATATATTTCGCGTGTAAACAGCCTGCTGCCGAAGTAAACCCCCTTCCCCAGCCCCACCCCCCAGGGGAGTGAACCAAGAGCCACTCCCCTGGGGGGGGAAGAGTGAAAGTGGGGTGCAGGGCTCTGCCGCTTGGATAAAAGGAAACGGTCATGTCCAGAACCTATATCGGATTCGACTGCGGGACGCAGGGAACGAAAGTGGCCCTATATGCCGACGATTCAAGGCTGATTGCCGAAGCCTTCCGTCCCCATCAGATTTTGTATCCCCAGCCTGGTTGGGCCGAGATGGACCCTAATCAGTTTTATCAGGTGGTAACCGAGGGCATTGCCGAGTGTGTACACCAGGCAAAGGTCAACCCGGAAGAGGTTAGAGGGATCTCCTGCAGCGGCATCATCTGCGGTATCGTGCCCATCGATCAGGACTGGAAGGCCCTGGGACCCTATATCCTTTATCTGGATGGGCGCTCGGCCGAGGAGGCGGCCCGGATTCAGCGGGAGGTGGAGCCCTTGTGGCTCACTGAAAGCGGTAACGTGGAGGTAGGCCCCTTCATGCCCCCGGTAATGCTCAAGTGGCTGCTGGCTCACCAGCCGGCCCTGGTGGCCAAGAGCAAAAAATTCGTGACCAACAGTCAATTCGTCATGGGCAAGCTGGGCGGCTTGACGTCTGACGACGCCTATATGGACTGGGGCAACCTTTCCGGTTGGATCATCGGCTACGATGCGGTCAGGCGCGACTGGTCGGAAAAACAGCTTGATAGATTGGGCCTGCCCAGGGAACTCCTTCCCCGTGTGGTAGACCCGGCCTCTATTGTGGGCACTTTATGCCCGGAAGCGGCGCGCCTCACCGGATTGAAGCCGGGGATTCCCCTGGTGGCAGGAAGCGGGGACATCATGCAGGCCAACCTGGGCTGTGGGGTGCTGACCGCAGGACAATGCTCCGACGTGGCCGGCACGGCCAGTATTTTTACGGTCAACGTTAAGGAGATTCACCCCGGCATCACACCGGTGCCCGGGGTCATCTACTCCATGGGCACCTTGCCGGAGCAATATCTCTACTGGGGTTACATCCGCGCCGGCGGTCTTTCTCTGGGTTGGCTCAAAGAAGAAGTGATGGACCGGAGCGGCGACAACGATTTCTTCCGCCGCATGGATGACCTGGCCGGGCAGACCCCCCTGGGGTCGCATTTGTCCCTGTTCTACCCCTTTTTGCAGGGCGGCGACGCCTCCCTGCCGAAGGCCAGCGCCGCCTTGCTGGGGCTGACCGGCGCCTCAGGAGCGGGCAGCCTTTGGCGGGCCATGTTGGAGGGAATCTGCTTTGAATATCTGGGGTGGGTCCGGATGTTCCGGGGCCAGGCAATAGAGGTCAAGGAAGTTGTGGGCACCGGCGGCGGGGCCAGGAGCGCGGTTTGGAATCAGATGAAGGCCGATATGCTGGGAGCCGACTACCTGACTCTGGAGCGCGGAGAGGGCGCGGTGCTGGGCGATGCCCTTCTGGCTGCCCATGGCGTGGGAGACATCCCCGATTTGGCGGCAGCCGCCGGCCGATGGGCCGCCGAAAAGGACCGCTACCGGCCTCGCACCGCACAGGGCCTGGCTTATCAGAAGATTTATCAGACTCGCCAGCGAATTCTGGATGGCCCATTGCGCCAGATATTCGACGAGCTGGACGCTTTGAAGAATGAAGACCTGGCAGGATGAAGAAAGGACCCAAAGGGCTATGAAAAGCAAGGACATCGTCGCCGGCCTGGACATCGGGACCACCGGGGTCAAGGCCTTGATCGTAGATAGGTCAGGCAAAGTTTTGGGCCTGGGTTATCGTGAATACCCTTGCCTTTTTCCCTATCCCGGCTGGATGGAGCAGGACGTGACCGTCATGTGGCCAGAGGTCTGTGCGGCCTTGCGCGCCGCCATGGCTGCCTCCGGGGTAAAGCCGGAAGCCATTGCTTCCCTGGGGCTCTCCAGTCAGCGGGGGACCTTCATCCCGGTAGACAGGGAGATCAAGCCTCTGATGAACTCGGTCGTGCACAGCGACATGCGCGCCGGGGCCGAGGTGGAATGGATCAAGGCCAACATCGGGCCGGAACGCTATGCCGCCATCACCGGGGCCACCCCTACGGCCATCTGGGCCTATCCCAAGATCAAGTGGCTCATCGATCACCAACCGGCCCTGTTTGACCGGGTGCATTTGCTGCTCAATGGCCAGGAATATTTTCTGCGCCTTTTAGGGGCCGAGGAGCTGACCACAGACCCGGCCTCGCGCACCCTGGACGGTCTGATGGAGGTGGATACACTCGACTGGTCCCGAGAATTGTGTCAGCGGATCGGCCTGCCCCTGGAAAAACTGCCCAGGATCGGCGCCCCCGCTCGCCAGGTGGGAACTTTATCGGCTTCGGCCGCCGAGGCCACCGGCCTGGCCCCGGGTACTCCCCTGGCCATCGGGGCCGGTGATCAGCAATGCGCCGCAGTGGGGGCGGGTATTATTCGCGAGGGTATGGCCGAGATCACCATCGGCACTTCCATGGTTATGGTGGCTCACATCGACTCGCGCAAATCCGATCCCGGCCGGCAGGTGCTCATAGGCGGTTCAGGTATTCCCGGTAAATGGGACATGGAAGGGCTTTACGCCACGGCCGGCAGCAGTCTCAAGTGGTGGCGCGACATTTACGGCCAACCCGAGAGAGCGGCGGCCGATTCCTTGGGAATGGACGTCTACGACCTGATCACCCTGGAGGCGTCCCAGTCGCCGCCCGGGGCCAAAGGCTATTTCTACCTGCCCTACCTCTACGGCATCCTCACCCCCCATTACCACGATTTTGCCCGGGGGGTGAATCTGGGCCAGAGCCTGTTCCACGACCGCAAGGACATGGCCCGCGGCGTCCTGGAGGGAGTGACCCTGGCCGTTAAGATGAGCGTGGCGGCCATGGAGCAGGTGCTGGGACGTCCCTTCGACGTGTTGCGCCTGACCGGTGGGGGAGCCAAGTCTGCCGTCTGGAACCAGATCCAGGCCGACATTTATAATCGCCGGGTGGAGACTCTGGCCGAGGGCGAGTGCACCGCCCTGGGCGCGGCCATCCTGGGTGCGGTGGGCTGCGGTGTCTTCGCTTCAGTGGAGGAAGGGGTGGCGGCCATGGTCCATCCCTCCGCTCACCTGGAACCCGACCCCTCCCGGGCGGCCCTGCACGCCGAACAATATGAAATTTTCATCGAGGCGGTGAGGCTGATGATCGGCAGCGGACTTTATGAAAAGGTGGCCCGCTTCCAGAGCAGGCATTGGGGATAGATGGGCGTATCGTCGTTGCGGGTTACGGGTTACGAGTTACGAGTTACGAGGGAAGATTAAGCTTTGAAAATAAAGTTGCAAGATGCCTGTTTCAAGAAAAATTACCCGATCGGGGGTCAGGGGCCGGTAACCTGTTACCGTATCAACATTGATGGGTTCGTAAGAAGTCGCCGAAACCCGCATTTTGTCATTCCGACGAAAGTCGGAATCCAGTGTTTATAATTGGTTACAGTTGCCCTGGATTCCCGCCTGCGCGGGAATGACGAGTTTTTACATAATCGTCAACATTAGGATAAATGCACAGATGACCATTGCAGGGTTCTTATGATCAAAGAGTTTTTACACGTAGCTATTGCCGTGGAGGACTTGAAAGCCTCTATGGCCTTTTACACTGAAATCATGGGCCTGGAGGTGGATTATCGGGCCCGACACGCCGGGGAGCTGCCCACGCGTATCAGTGGTGTGCCGGATGCCGATTTGGAGGTGGTGGTGCTTAAAAAAGGGGCCGTTCGTATCGAGCTGACCGATTATCGCCACAAGGAGACGGCATCTCCCAGGCCGCAAAACCAGACCGGGCTGACCCATATCGCCTTTCTGGTAAGTGCTATCGACAGCGAGTTTGAACGAATCTCGGCCTTGGGTTACCGCTTCAATTCACCGCCTCTCCAGAGCCGGCCAGGGGGGCCGAAGGTCTGCTATTTCCACGGACCGGACAGTGTAGTCATTGAACTTTACCAATCTGCTCCCACCCATTAACATGGGAAGGCGCAGCCAGGACATAAATAAGAACCATTACGGAGGTTAACATGAAAGTCAATTATGATCCCATCATCTTTTGCCAGCATGAGTCTTTGAACCACGGGGATTTCGTCATCGCCACTTACGCCATGTGGATGAAGACTTCGGACTGGCTGCGCCGGGCGGGCGCTATCGCCGTGGAGCAAACCACCGGCACCTGGATGCCGGTGCCCCACGAGACCCCCGAGGTGCGTCGTCGCCACGTGGGCCGCGTGGTAGGGGTCTATCCGGTGCCCAGTTACGAGGATGCCTGGCCCAAGGAGCAGGAGGAAAAATCCCTGATCGTTCAGATCGCCTTCCCCTGGAAAAACTTCGGCCACCAGATTGCGGAGATGCTCTCCTCGGTGCAGGGCAATATCTCCATGGCCGGCAAGATAAAGCTGTTGGACCTGGAGTTTCCCGAGAGCTTCACCGCCGGCTTCTCCGGCCCAAAGTTCGGGGTGCAGGGCCTGCGCGAGCTAATGCATGTACCCCAGCGACCCCTTATCCTGGGCATGATTAAACCCTGTACCGGGGCCGACGCCAAGACCACCGGTGAAATCTATGAGGAACTTGCCCGGGCGGGAGTGGAGCTTATAAAAGATGATGAGTTGATTGCCGACCCTGAGCACGCTCCCTTTGAAAAGCGTCTGGAGTACTGTCTGGAGGCCGGTTTGAAAGCCGAACAGGCAACCGGCAACAAGAGCATCTACTTCATTAACATTACCGATCGCCCCGACCGCATGCTTACCAAGGCCCGCCGGGCCATAGAACTGGGGGCCAACGGCCTGATGGTGAACGTCCAGGCTACCGGCTTTGGGACCATAGCCATGTTGGCGGACATGCCCGAGGTTAATGTACCCATCCTGTCTCATCCTTGCTACGCCGGCACGGGGTATATGTCGCCCCACTACGGTATTGCCTCTAATCTGGCCCTGGGAAAATTCCAGCGGCTGGATGGCGCCGACATCGTGGTCTACGCGGCCGCCTACGGAAAGGTGGGGGCTATCCGCGAGCGCTACATCCGCACGGCCCAGACCCTGCTGTCCAAGATGCACCATCTTAAGCCCATTTTGCCTCTACCCGCTGCGGGCCTGCACCCGGGAATGGTCCCGACTGTAATGCACGATCTCGGGCCGGATATCGTTATCGGTTGCGGCGGGGCCATGCACGGACATCCGGGAGGATTGGAAGCCGGTGTAAAGGCCATCCTGCAGTCTATAGAGGCCACATTGAATAACGTACCTCTGGAAGACGCCGCCCGTGAACACCAGGAGCTTAAACAGGCACTGGATACCTGGGGCATTTTCGATCCCAACAAATCGATCTTTGAACTGACCCAGTAATCAGGTCCCAAGGACCTGAAACATCTACACAGGGGCCCCGTCAGGGAACATTGCCCTCGACGGGGCCCCTGTGGCTAAAGGAGATCCTGTTCCCCCACTCTCTTTTGATCCGGCCTTCATCCTCCGGACCTCTATTTTCGTTCCACGAATTCCACAATATTTCCATCCGGGTCTTTGACCATGGCAATCCGCACGCCGGGCCTGATCTCTCTTTCCGGGAGCGTAAATTCTATGCCGATTTTTTTCAGCTCATCGCAAAGCTCGGAAAGATTCTCTATCACGAAGGTCACATACCGAAACCCTAATTGATTTTCCAAACCGATGGCGCCGGGGGGAGGCACCTCCTTGGGTTCGATAAGCTTGAAGTCGCTTTCGCCGAAACGGAGCCTGTGCATGGTCCCGAACCATAAAGGCGTCGTCCCCACGAACTCCAGCCCCAATATTTTCTGATAAAAATGGAGACTCGCCTGGATGTCGCTGGCGATCAGGCCAAGATCCAGAGAATGCTTTGCCGGTTTCATCATCTTGTTTTATTCCTTTCTATGTTTGTTTTTGGGAAATACCAGGTTCCCCCGTGCGGAATCAGGGGGGCTTCCTTTTCGGTCCTGCCCTCAGCCAGGGCAGCCACCCGGTAGTCTTTGGGGGGCAAGGTCATCGGTTCATCGGTCAGGTCGAAGGTGCCCCATTGCTGGGGAATAATGACCCGGGCCTTCATTTCCCGGGCCGCCCGGATCACTTCCTCCGGGTTCATATGGTGGGGCTTCATAAACCAGCGGGGCTCGTAAAGTCCCACCGGCATCAGTGCGGCATCGATGGGGCCGTACTTTTCCCCGAATTCCCGATAGCCCCGAAAATAGCCGGAGTCCGCGCCGAAATAGACCTTACGGCCGTCCCCCTCAATCAGCCAAGAACCCCAGAGTCGTTTATTGGTATCAAAAGGGGTGCGTTTGGTCCAATGCTGGGCCGGAAGCAAACGATAGGTGATCCCCTGATAGGTGGTGGTTTCAAACCAGTCCAGTTCGATGACCCGGGCACCGGGGACCACCTCTTGAAACCAATCTTTGTATCCCAGCGGGGTCAGATATAAAGGCCTGGCCCCCAAGCGGATAATGCTGGCTTTGTTCAGGTGATCATAATGGCTGTGGGAAATAAGGACCACCTGAAATTCAGGCAGTTTGTCTAAGGGAATGGGAAAAGGCGCCTGTCTTTTGATGAAAAACACGATGTCATCGGTAAAGACCGGATCGGTGATCACATTCTGATTGAAAAGCCGAACCCAGAGGGTGGCATGTCCCAGATAGGTGATGGAGTCTCCTTGATTTTCGATCTCCTTGGCCTTTGTTGGGATGACCGGAAACCAGGGACGGGTCTTTTTTTCTTCGGCATAGGGGTTCTTCGAGAACTTCCACTTTAAAAACGGAAAAAGACCGCCGGCTTCCCCCTCGACCAGCCAGGGGTTTATAAAACCACCGGGGTTCTGGCGGTGGTGGGCCTTTTTTTTCGCCAGATCCTCCAGATCCATCTCCCGGCCATTGTTTTGGGAAAAACCCAATAAAGGGATCAGCGATAAGACCATCAAAATAAACAGTCCTCTAAATCCACCCATACCATCTATCCTCACCCGGCCTGTCTGATTTCAACTATCTTTGGTTAGGCCTTCTGCCTTTCCCTTAAGCAGCCCAAGATTCCGAGGCTGTTGGGATTGGCCTTTTTTCGACGATTCATAAATTTTTTCCATCGAGACCCCCTCCAGACAACAGCCGATGGCCCCGTTAAACTGAGGTTCTTCGGGGATGATGATCGGCTGACCATAGCGGCGGGAAAGCAGGGTTACGACGCCCTTATTCAAGGCTACCCCGCCGCAGAGGACCAAAGGAAAAGGAAGGTAGCGGCGGATCATTTGGATGACCCGACGGGAAACGGAATCATTGATACCGGCGCAGATCCGCTCTAAGGGCACCTGATCCATGAGAAAACCTATAATCTCGGTCTCTCCGAAAATAGCGCAGGTGTTGTTGATTTGAACCGGCTCCTCAATTTTCCGGGAAAGCTTTCTTATGTTAATGTTCAGCAGCCGGGCCATATTTTCCAGATAGCGGCCGGTGCCGGCCGCACACTTGTCATTGGTCTGAAAATCCATTACCTTTTTATCCTGAACCCAGAGAACCTTGCTGTCTTGCCCTCCCATTTCCACCAGGATAAAATCCTTCAACCCAGTTTGAAAACAGGCCCCGCGAAAATGGGCCCGAATCTCGGTAATGGCTTTGATTTTTTCCCCCATAAGATGTTTACCATAACCGGTGACCACCAATGATTTTTCGGGTCTCAGGCCCAGGTCGGCCAGGATCAAGGCGTGTTTGGTTTTTTCCGAGCCGGCTTTGACCCTTTGGGTCAGGAATTGGACCGTATCGAGACGGATCTTTTTAAATTCCTTAAAATCGGAAGTCTGGACGATCTTAACAAAACGGCTTCCCAAATCAATACCTATAGGCATTTAGAATCCTTAACTATTTCCTAAGCACATCGATAAAGGCTTCCAGGCGAAACCTGGTCCGGTTGTCGATAGGTCTTGGTTTATCCCCTTCCAGGGTCAGGATGGGAACGGAAAGTTGCTTCCGGATCAAGAGGTCCTGGACCTGCCGGAAACAAAAAGTCTGGGTGTAGTGGATCAGGCCGTCCAGCTTCCGTTCTTCCACCGCCTGTCCGATATCCTTAATCCGTCCAAAGATATCATAGGGGTAGGTATAATCCAGGTATTGCTGGATCAGGTTGTTGCCGAAGCCGGGCAAGCTGAACTGACGCTGGATCTCATTAAAGACCACCCGACCTCCTAGTTGTTCAATAAATCCATAAAACCCTGAATGGATGGGAGGGATGCCGATGTATCCCAGACGAACCGTTTCCGGGATTTTAGCCCTATCGGCTAAGGCATCAAGAAATTGGGTCAGTTCTTCTTCATAAAGCCCCAGGTCGCCTTTGAAATCCGAACTGTTGACCAAAAAGAGGTGGTTCTCCCAGCCATGGACCCGGTTGCCTTTCCAGGTTTCCCGATCCAAAAGAGCCAATTTTTTCCTAACAGGGGAAATCCTTTTTCTTATGCGATCTACTTTTGACCAGGAGACCCCGAAGTGTCCCATCAATTCTTCCAGATTTTTTTTAAAAAGTGCGGGATCACGGTTATAGGGATAATTGAAGTGAATGACTTTAATGCCCTGGTGGACCAGGATTTCGGTCAAGGCCTGGGTATTACTGCAATCCCCCTGGGTGACGGCGATAACCGTCTGGATCTCGGGCCGATGCTTAAGGGCGGCATAAATACCTTTGATCCAACTGCACAGGGTCCTGGGGAAACCCTCCTCTTCGGCTTCTTCCACCCAGGCAGCAGCCTGGGGAGAAGTGATAAAGATATTATTCAAATCCACCGGGACACGACCAGCGGCAAAGAGTACTTCCACCGGAATGGTAGAGGTGATCCCAATGGATTTAGCTTTTTCTTCCAAAAGTGGTTCAAGGTTCTTCATATTTGCAACTTGCAACTTTCTTCTTTGACTCAGCCCTGACCCCCGACCTCAGATCCCTGATACCAGATACCAGAACGGTATTTTTAACCATAACATAATAGAAAGAAAATCTGAAAGGGATATCCTCCAGATAATTGTGCATAATACCATTTCTTTGTGCAAACCTTTAGCTCTTTCCCAACCAAACAAATCATAACTACATGATATAATACAGATAAAAAAATAATTTCTGTGGCATAAGTTTTGCTTTTAATAAAAAGAACCTTTAACATTTTCGAGGCCCTCGAGGTTCTTATGCCTATTGATCATCTGAAAACCAAAAAATCTTTGGAACAGATAAATAAAGAGGAAAAAAATCAACCTCGGGAAAGCCCTGAGCCGATCCAGGCAGAAGACCGCCAGGACCGGGAGTTCCTGTTTAAAACCTTCCATGATATGCGCAACCCCCTGCACGCTATAATGGGCTATACCAGTTTGGTCTTGCGAAAGACCAGGGATCAGATTCCGGAAAAACACCAGGAGAATCTGGAGAAAGTTATAAAGAGTGCTGAACGGCTGAGGGAAATCGTTGATCGGATGGTCGACTTTTATCGGGGGAAATGAACCCCAAAAACCATTAAACGGATGGGGAAAATCATGTCAGAGCCCTTTCAGATCCTGATCGTGGAAGATGATCCTTTGGAAGCCGATCTTCTGGGACAAGAGTTGGAGGATCACGGTTATAAGACCCTCTGGGCCGAGGACGGGGAAAAGGGGTTACAACTGGTTCAGGAATCCCTGCCCGACCTGGTCTTGCTGGATATCCTTCTGCCCAAATTGGATGGTTTTGAGGTAGTTAAAAAAGTTAAGACCAATCCTAAAACCAGATATATCCCGGTTATCATGGTGACGGCCCTGGTTGATATGGATGAACGGGTAAAAGGACTGGATTCCGGGGCCGACGACTATATCACCAAGCCCTTTAAGACCTTTGAGTTATTGGCCCGGGTTCGTTCCATGCTGCGAATCCGGAAGATGTATCTGGAACTGACGTCCACCCGGGCTCAACTGAAAGAATCTAAAGAAGAAAATGTCCTGCTCAAAAAGGAGATCCAGGGAAAATATTCCTTTGATAACATTATCGGCCGGAGTCCGGCGATTCAAAAGGTTTTCTATCTCATGGAAAAGGCGATAGAAAGCCCGGTTAACGTGTTGATTCAGGGGGAAACAGGAACCGGCAAGGAACTGGTAGCCCGTTCCATTCATTACAACAGCAGACGTAAAGACAAACCCTTCGTGGCCCAGAATTGCGCCGCCCTGCCGGAAAATCTTTTAGAGAGCGAACTTTTCGGTCATAAGAAAGGGGCCTTTACCGGAGCAATCGCCGATAAGAAAGGGCTGTTTGAGTTGGCCCATAAAGGAACCATCTTTTTGGATGAGATAGGGGATACCCCGCCTTCTTTACAGGTCAGGCTCTTAAGGGTCTTGCAGGAAGGTGAAATTCGGCGTGTTGGAGAAGTTAATCCCATGAAAGTGGATGTTCGGATAATTGCCGCCACCCATCAGGATTTGCGGCAAGAGATTGAGGCCGGAAGGTTTCGGGAAGACCTCTATTATCGGATCCAGACCTTTCCTATTCCTTTACCGCCCTTGAGGGAAAGAACCGGAGATATACCCCTATTGGCGGAATTTCTATTAGCCAAATATTGCCAACGTCTCGAAAAACAATGCCAAATCAGCCCGGAATGTCTGACCCTGCTGGACCAGTATCCCTTTCCGGGAAACATAAGGGAACTGGAAAATGAAATGGTCCGGGCCTTGACGCTGGCCCCGAATCAAGGAAACATTACCCCTGATCTCTTGTCCGATACTATTCGAAAGGTTTCAAAATCATCCCTTGATCTTGATCAGGGGTCCGTTCAAGAAATCACTGTTCGTTTGGAAAAGGTCCTGGTAAAAGAAGCTTTGGATGAGATGGGGGGCAATCGAACCCGGGCGGCTCAAAAATTGGGCCTGAGCCGCCGGGGATTGCTCAATAAGATCAGGCGATATGGTTTGGAATAAGCGCCCTATGCTTTCCTGTCAGTAGAAGCCTTCCTTTAAATCGTCACACCCATCCTCCCCCGGAATGTCTTTATCCGATAACTCAATTTTGATGGTCTCGTAAAAACTCGTCATTCCCGCGCAGGCGGGAATCCAGACCATAGGTAACTTTGCAAAAACACTGGATTCCGGCTTTCGCCAGACGGAGGGGTTGCCAACCCTATTTTAAAAAGGCGAAATTGGTACAAATTTTCAAGAATCTAAAGAGAGACATTGGATTTTACTTTCGTAACCGACTCATTTATTATAGTATTAAAAGTTTAAAGTTGGCGCCAAAGATATCGATGCTATCTTAGCAGAAAATCATTTTGAGTTGAATGCTGAGTACGGAGAATGACAAAATACCCCTGTGCAGGAATCATATTAGCCGGCGGGTTAAACCGCCGAATGAACGGCCGGAACAAGGCCTTGCTTTTCGTGGGCAATCAATCCATAATCGGAAGACAGATAGAACTGTTTCAAGAATTGTTCGAACAAGTGATCCTGGTGACCAATCGCCCCCTTGATTTTATTTCCTGGGATATTACTATTGTCAGCGATCTATTACCGTTTCGAAGTTCTTTAACCGGAATCCATGCCGGACTTTTCTATACCAGGCCTTCCCATGCCTTTATCACCGCCTGCGATATGCCTTTTTTAAAAACCGAAATGATCCAGGTCCTGCTCCAGGATTTCGACCCCAAGTGGGATGTTATAGTTCCCGTCACCCGGGAGGGGTATCAGCCCCTTTGTGCCGTATACTCCAAGAGGTGTTCGAAGCTCATCGAGGATCAGTTAAGAAAAGGGGAGATGAAGATTTCAAAACTCTTTTCAAAGGGCCAAGTAAAAAAAATACCGGAAGATACTCTCAAACGGATCGATCCTGATCTGATTTCTTTCTTCAATATTAACACCCAGGAGGATCTAATCCTCTCACAAACCTTTAATTGAAGGATACTATGAGCGATCAAGACACCGGCTTTGATACCCTTAAAGTCTTTAAATGGAGTGAACAGGGGTTGATAGAACAGATGCGCCCCATTGCCCGG
Source organism: Deltaproteobacteria bacterium (assembly GCA_016219225.1). Classification (NCBI taxonomy): domain Bacteria; kingdom Pseudomonadati; phylum Myxococcota; class Myxococcia; species Deltaproteobacteria bacterium. The sequence continues at coordinate 5,425 of JACRBX010000163.1, read as the reverse complement.
GAAGTCCCCTTAACCATTTATTTAAATGACCATGAAGTGGTTACCCTGCTCTGTTTGGGGGATCATCTGGAAAGTCTGGCCATAGGTTTTTTGAAGTCCGAGGGACTTATCAGCGTACTTCAGAATATTAAATCGGTTTTTGTGGATGAAGCCGATCGACTGGTTCGTGTGGAGATCGAGGAGGAGACCGATCTGGCTGAAAAACTTTTTATGCGCCGGACCCTGACCTCCGGCTGCGGTAAAGGCACTACCTTCTATAATGCCCTGGATACCCTGATAACGGAAAAGATCGATTCCACTTTACAAATAAGCACCGATCAGGTTTTTCATTTGATGCATCGTCTGGCAGAAGCCTCGGCCTTGTATAAGATAACCGGAGGGGTCCATAATTCGGCCTTGGCCACGGTGGAGGATCTGGTATTATTCAGAACGGACATCGGCCGGCATAATGCGGTGGATAAGCTCTACGGCGAATGTTTCTTGAAAAATGTCTTCCTTGAAGATAAAGTTTTGATCACCACCGGTCGGATTACTTCAGAGATCCTGATCAAGACCAGCCGAATGGGGATTCCCGTCTTGATCTCCCGATCGGCGGCCACCACCATGGCCATTTCCTTGGCGCAGCAAGTCGGCGTGGCCTTGATCGGCTATGTCAGAGGGAAGAATCTGGTCGTCTATACCGGCCGGGAAAGGGTCATCGATTCGACAACTGAAAGTTCAAAGCCCCAAAGCTGAAAGTAATGGGGCTTTAGAATCCAGAATAAACCCCAAATCTGTTACGATCTATCCTTATTCTGAATTCTGGCTCCTGGATTCCTAAATTTATAAAAGTATTGGTTTGATTTATGCCCATTTATTTGGACAATGCCGCCTCCTCCCACCCCAAACCTGAATCGGTCTATCAGGCGGTCAACCAAGTCTTAAGAGAGGTCGGAGCTAATCCGGGCCGGGCCGGGCACAAACTGGCTATGAAGGCCGGCCGACGGATTGCCCAGACCCGTCAAGCCCTGGCGGAATTATTCGACATACAGGACCCGGAGCGGATTGTTTTTACCTCTAACGCCACTGAAGCCATCAACCTGGGGCTCAAAGGGCTTCTTAATCCCGGAGACCACGTAATCACTTCATCGATGGAACACAATTCGGTCATTCGCCCCCTGCGTTTTCTGGAAACCCAGGGGATCGAATTAACGATCGTTCCCGGCAACGCTCAAGGACAACTGCAAGTCCCGGTTATCGAAAAAGCCATCCGGAAACAGACCCGGTTGATCGTCATAACCCATGCCTCCAATGTGACCGGAGGGTTCATGCCCATCGAAGAAATCGCCGAACTGGCCACAAAGCACGGACTGCGGTTTATGGTGGATGCCTCTCAGACCGCCGGTCTGGTGCCTCTTTCCGTGGCTAAGGTGGGCATTGACCTTTTGGCGGCCCCTGGCCACAAGGGGCTGATGGGACCCCAGGGCACCGGGTTCCTATATATGGGACCGGAAGTCTCCTTGCGCCCTCTTTTACAAGGCGGAACCGGCAGTCAATCAGAGTTGGAAATCCAGCCGGATTTTTTGCCGGACCGGATGGAGTCCGGTACTTTAAATACCCCGGGACTGGCCGGGTTGGGAGCCGGTATCCGGTTTATTTTAGACCAGGGCTTGGACCGAATCCGGGAAAAAGAAATGCATTTAGCCCAAATGCTGTGGGACGGTTTGAGAAAAATTCCTCCGGTCCTGGTCTACGGGCCGAATAACCCAAAAGACCGTACAGCCGTTGTTTCCTTCACGATCGCCTCTTTAAATCCACAGGCGACCGCTTCTATCCTGGACGTGGCCTATGACATGGCCGTCAGGGCCGGCTTGCATTGCGCGGCCCTGGCCCACCGGACCATAAAAACCTTCCCGGAAGGAACGGTCCGGGTCAGTCCGGGTTTTTTCAATACCGAAAAAGAGATGGAGGCCTTTCTTAAGGCAATCCGGGAAATTTCAAAAAAGGTCTCACCGGTCTAAAAAAAATTTAGTTCGAAAATAACCTTCAGGGATCGGGGTTCGGGGGTCAGGGTTCGGCAAAAGTCCGTCGTTCGTTGAAACCCATTGGACCTTGATCCATTTTCAGGCTTCGTGGTGCCCCCTGGGGCATGAGGGTTTAGTTCGAAAATTGGGTTCAAGGGTTTTAAATTCCAAGCCTTTCACTTGAACCCTCGACCCCTCGGCCCCTTGAATCCTTTTTCATGATCGTGGTATCCGCCTCGGGCATGAGGTCTTAATATGTCTTTTTTGACATAATACATTAATTTTATTTGTGATTTTTTTGTTGAAATGTATGTCCGATTGTGATTAGCATACCGCTGACTTTCCTTTAAACCCTTTTACACCCAACCCAAGAAATTAATATTTCTATCCGTTTCACTAGTATTTTAGGCTTTTTAAAGAAAGGGGGTGGAATCCGGAAGCCTGGTTTTTAGTGGACTCTGTTTCTCTAACAATGCATAAGGGCACAATTTTGAAAGGATGGTGATCATTAATATGGGCGTTACACGAAGAAATTTTTTAAAAATAAGTAGTGCCACCGCCGCCGGACTGGCCTTGTCCCGTCTGGGGTTTGATCTTTCTCCGATAGAGGCTTATGCCCAGGAACTTCATATTAAAGGGGCCAAGGAAACCTATTCCATCTGCTGTTTTTGCTCCGTGGGCTGCGGAGTTATCATCCACACCGACCCCCAGGGTAAAGTGATCAACATGGAGGGCGACCCGGAACATCCGATCAGCGAAGGGACCCTCTGCGCTAAAGGGGCTTCTTCCTACCAGATTGCCGTCAACGAAAACCGTCTTAAAAAGGTCCGTTACCGGGCACCCTTCAGTGACAAATGGAAGGAAGTCTCCTGGGACTGGGCCCTGGGGAAAATAGCTTCCAACATTAAAAAGAGCCGGGAGGCCAGCTTCTCGGAAAAGAACAGCCAGGGACAGGTCGTCAACCGCACCAACGGGATCGCCTCTGTCGGCAGCGCGGCCCTGGACAATGAGGAATGCTGGCTCTATCAGAAATTCCTCCGGTCTCTAGGACTCATTTATATCGAACATCAGGCCCGTATCTGACACAGCGCTACTGTAGCGGCTCTGGCAGAGTCGTACGGACGCGGTGCCATGACCAACCACTACATCGATTTTAGGAATGCCGATGTCATCCTGAACATGGGCGGTAATGTAGCCGAGAACCATCCGGTATCTTTTAAATGGATCCAGGCGGCCAAGGACAAAGGGGCTATTTTTATCCATGTAGACCCCAGATATACCCGCACTTCCACCAAGGCCGATATTTATGTCCGGCTCCGTTCCGGGACCGATATCGCTTTCCTGGGGGGGATGATTAAATATATCCTGGATAACCAGCTCTATGATGAGTTTAATGTTAAAAATTATACCAATGCCTCTTTTATCGTCAATCCCAAGTATGATTTTAATGATGGTCTTTTCTCCGGCTACGACGCCGGGAAAAAGGCTTACGACGCCTCCACCTGGGCCTTGGAAAAGGATGCAGCCGGAATTCCCCGGCGTGACCCGACCCTCCAGGATGAACGTTGTGTTTTTCAACTCTTAAAAAAGCATTACGCCCGCTATACTCTGGACAAGGTCTCGGAGATCACCGGCACCCCCAAAGAGGACCTGGAGAAGGTTTATAAGGCCTATGGGTCAACCGGGACCCCGGACCGGGTAGGCACGGAATTATATGCCATGGGCTGGACCCAGCATACCGTAGGGGTCCAGAATATCCGGACCATGGCCATTATCCAGGACCTTTTAGGCAATATGGGCGTGGCCGGCGGCGGGATCAATGCCCTGCGCGGGGAGTCCAATGTCCAGGGTTCAACCGATCAGGCCTTGCTTTTCCATATTTTTCCAGGATACCTGCCGGCCTCCCGTTCACAGTGGCCGACCCTGGCGGATTATAACAAAACCACCCCGGCAACCAAAGATCCCCGGAGTGTCAACTGGTGGAGAAACCGGCCCAAGTATGTAGCCAGTTTCCTGAAATCCACCTATGGAGACAAAGCTACCCCGACAAACGATTTCGGCTACCACTGGTTACCCAAGTTGGATCCCACCCAGGATGCCTCCTGGCTGAACCTTTTTGACGAGATGTATAAGGGAACTTTCAGCGGTTTTTTTGCCTGGGGTATGAATCCGGCCTGTTCCAGCGCCAATGCAGGCAAGGTCCGCCAGGCCCTGGCTAAATTGGACTGGATGGTCAATGTCAATGTCTTCGATAATGAGACCGGTTCCTTTTGGAAAGGCCCGGGACTGGATCCCAAAAAGATCAAGACCGAGGTCTTTCAACTGCCCTGTGCGGCTTTCATGGAAAAAGAGGGCAGTATCAGCAACAGCGGCCGCTGGATGCAGTGGCGTTACAAGGCTGCCAATCCCCCGGGGGAGGCCAAACCGGACGGGGATATCATTTACGAACTTTTCAAAAAGGTCCGCTCCCTTTATGAAAAAGACCAAGGGGCCTTCCCCCAGCCGATTTTGAATTTAAAGTGGGACTATGAGACCAATGGTCATTTCGATATTCATAAAGTAGCCAAGGAGATCAACGGCTATTTTCTGGAAGATATCCCGGCACATCCTGTTGACAAAAAGGCCTATAAAAAAGGGACCCTGGTTCCGAGTTTTGTTTTTCTCCTGGACGACGGGCGGACCTCTTCGGGAAACTGGCTTTATTCTGCCAGCTATACCGAGGCCGGTAATATGGCTGCCCGCCGGAAAAAGACCGATCCCACCGGGTTGGGTCTCTTTCCGGAGTGGTCCTGGACCTGGCCGGTAAACCGCCGGATCATTTACAACCGGGCCTCGGTCGATTTGGAAGGGAATCCGCGGGACCCCAGGCGGCCCTTACTTAAATGGGACTCCGCAGGGAAGAAATGGGTCGGTGATGTCCCTGATGGACCGGCCCCACCCATGGGCACCAATGGGGTCTATCCCTTTATCATGAAACCGGATGGAGTCACCTCGATCTTCGGACCGGGTTTGAAGGACGGGCCTTTCCCGGAACATTATGAACCGTTGGAATGCCCTATTGAGAAAAATCTTATGTCTTCTCAAAAGATCAACCCGGTGGTCAAGATTTTCAAGGACGGCCTGGATAAGTTTGCCTCTTGCGATCCCAGATTTCCTTTTGTTTGTACCACCTACCGGGTAACCGAACATTGGCAAACCGGAGTTTTGACCCGCTGGTTACCCTGGCTGATAGAGGCCGAGCCCCAGGTTTTTGTTGAGATGAGCCAGGAACTCGGCAAATTGCGGGGGATTAAAAACGGGGAAAGGGTTATGGTCTCAAGTCCTCGAGGCCAACTGGAGGCCGTGGCGATTGTTACTTCTCGTTTTAAACCCTTTCAGGTGGCCGGGCAGACCATTCATCAGATCGGGCTCCCCTGGCATTT
>JACRBX010000162.1 GCA_016219225.1 Deltaproteobacteria bacterium | reverse complement strand
TCCGATCAGGATCGCACTCAGTTTTGTAAGGACCAGTGAAAGGACTACTGTCCCAACCGTAAAGATGAGGGTCGCGCCTTTTGCTCCAAATTTTTTGAGAGTTTTAGCGAACATTTCTTGGCATTTCCTTTAATCCCTGAACCCCGATTGGCCCTCGCTGTAGAAGATTGTGAATTCGGGAGACATAATTCATAGATATAGGACTTCTATAGTAACGCCTTCCGGGGGCTTCGTCAAAAAGAAAATCAAGATGCCGTCCTTCCCTGTGTCCTGACTTGATTAGATAGGGGCCATTTTTAGGCATGGATTTTCAGGATTCCACGGTATTACCTTTAGGCCCGGCCCCCTTTCTTTCGCCCGTCCCCTTCGGTTTTCTTTAGCACGCTGGAATCACTTGGGAAGAGAATCGCCATCCTGATGACAAGTTCTCCAGGGAGGGGGCTCCGAAGCAGGGATCCCCATGATCCAATTCTAAGCAAATATTGTCATTGTCAATTTGAAAGATCTGCCCCCAAAGACGCTTTTTGTGTAACGGCTAAGGAGTCTCTTTTAATGCCTTTTTGTACGAAGCTTCCGAAAAACCAAGGACACGTTGCCCGTTGATTATGGCTAAGGGGACTCCTTTTCTGGGGTTCATTTCTTTTAAACGAAGGGCGGCGTTTTTGTCCCTTTCAATGTCATATTCCGTAAAAGAAATGCCGCGCGACTGAAAAAAGCCGCGTGCTTGCCTGCAATAGGGACACCAACTTGTAGTATAAATTTCGACTCGAGGCGTTTTAGGTTGCTTTAATTCTTTATCCGTATTGGCCGTCTGTGCGGGTTTGTCAAACCGGCTTTGGGTCTCTGCATGAGGTGGGCTCTTAGGTCCAGGGCCTTCTTTATTGATCGGAAGTGATTCGACCGGTCCCTTTACTTCCTTATTTTGCGGGGGGTGATCGGAAATATGGATTACTCCTTTTGGGTCCACCCATTTGAATAAATCGGCTCCTGCCCTTTCATTAAAATGCAAGACCAGGTAAGTCAGAATAAAAATGAGAAAGATTTTTTTCATTAGTTTTTAAAGAAGACCGCCTTTATCTGAAGCCCCAAAATTTTTTTGAACCGATCTCTGAGGAAGATGATCGGCGGCGGATCATACGGCCCGACCCTGGGAGAAAAAGGTTCCTTGAAGCCAATGGTTGTTGAGGCATTTTCAGTTCTTGTTATCCGCCCGGGATTGGGAAGGAATCGGGCCACGGCCCCCAGCCTTTCCATGTCAGCCAGGATGGTTTTGTATCAAGCCAAAGCCCCACAACGCATCGATGCTATTGCGGTCGAACATCCAGGTCTGATTGAACGGCTTAATGGCCGTGTCCAAATCGTCCCGAGAATAATACTGCCATCCGAGTTTGGCCGCGGATTCACTGATTTTCTTGTCTTGCTCGACCTCCGGGGTGTGTTTTCCTCCATACATCGGCAGCTCATTGATTTTGCGTTCCTTGGCACTAACCAGACAAGGCAGGCAAAGCATAGGAATCAACAAAAGGGATCCAATTTTCATTTTTTTCTTATCTAACGCAGATCAAGGAGAATGGTCGCCTTTTCTCATGATCTGCTGCGGCCGATCGTCAGATGCTCAATGGGTCTGGGTTGGGTATAAATCTGGTCACGACCCGAGTTTTAACAAATCGCCCATTTATTTATCTAAAAGTATTTACTGCCATATCTAAAACAAATATAAACAATAGTGAAATGAATTGTTATAATTAAAGAAGTCGTTATCCACAAAACGGAATTGCCTTTCTTCTTAGCTGCATTTATCAGTAGTCCGTATAGAGGAAACTGAATGAACAAAAAGATTATGAATGGTGTATCAATCCTATCCTTAAAAATCGTAGACAACATCATAAACGGAAACAATAATTTTAACGGAACATAAGAGCCGTCCCCGCCCCCCGCAGCTATGATGCCGATAAGAAGAGAAAATATTGTTATAAAAAGCCAAATGGTTACATTCTGTTTGAAAACTTTAATCGTCATGCTATAATTCGTTCCATGTATTAACTTTACCAACTATTTTCTTTTGCATTTGCAGTTATTATCCCATTTCTTGATCATATTTATTGTGAAATTATTTGCATCCTCCCATGCTATGGCATTTTTATCAGGTCTCGTTCCATCAAGAATATGGCCAACAAGTGGATGGTTTTTAGTGCCATGTGCTCTATAACCCGCACGAAAGTGAGAATAATAATCCTGGGCCTGATGCATCAGTCTTTCAAATTTATTTTTATCACAAGAAATAACTGCTGACTCTATCTCAGGTAAGACATGATAAAGATCTCTAAAATGACGCCATGTTGAAAAAGGATTAAATGGACTTGTCATCCAGTCATAGTCTTCCTTATTCCAGTCAAATCTATCATTTCCCACAAAATCACTGTGCCCAAGGAATTTTTCTCCAGCATTCAAACCAGCGCCGAAAAGTCCCATCGGATCTATCCCATTTACCGGGTCTCCTGCTATATACATAAATAGATTCGTATCTCCACCCGCAAAATCAATCGGATCTTTGGCAGTCCAACGGCCTATGGCCGGGTCATAGTCTCGGGCACCAAAGCGAACCAAACCGGTATCCCGGTCATGAAGACCACCGGCAAAGCCAAAGGGAATCCTTAGAGAAGGATTGTTATCATTGATTATACTGCCAAAGGAATCGTAGTCAATCCGTTTTAAAATATTTCCCGCCGAATCGCTTACGGCTTTGAGAGAGCCGACCTGATCATAGAAGAAATAATAGGTGCTTCCATTGTAGGTCATGGAAACCGGCATTCGACTGTCGGCATAGTTGAAGCGCATTAATAGGTTGTCATTACCGTCATAAACGGCCAGAAGGGTAATTATGTTTGCCCAAAGATATTTTTCAGTGATCATCCCATTGACTCTCTTGGCTATTCTTCTTCCCATAGGGTCATGATCGTAGGTGGCGGTAGTGCCTCCCGGCAGGGTGGCAGAAAGGAGTTCACCCCGGGAAGAGTAGCTGGTGGTCATGGTTCCGGAGGGGGTTGTTTTCTGGATCAAGAAGCCATCAGGGTCAAATTGGTATGTATCGGGACCGGCGGTGATAAGATGATCTTCGGTAGAAAAGGTATAAGGACGGTCGGTGAAGCCTTTGAAGGCATTGGTCTCCTGGATTCGGTTGCCGTTGGCATCATAGGAATAAGCCTCGACTGCTAACCCGTTTCTCTTTACTTCGGTAAGTCTCCCGTTGGCATCATAGGTATAATCATGGGTGTCGGTTGCTCCACCAAGGGTCTCGACTTTTTGGGTGATCCTGCCGCCAAGGTCTCTGGTCAGAGTATAGCCGTATAGAATGTTTCCGGCAATGGCATAAGATAGGGCATCCAGTTCCCCATACCCGCTGAATGTACGAGTAGTATTTAGAATTCCGTCATTGATGCTTTCCGGTAATCCATTCTGGGCATTACGGGTTATGGTGAATGAACCGGCGCCGGTCAAGAGACCGTCGTTATCATAAGTGAAGGATTGGGATGCCCCGGAATAACTCAAAGAGGCCAGCCGAAAATCGGTGTTAAAATATTTAATTGTTGTGTCCTTTTTTTAATGATAGACAGGAAAAATATGTAACTATGGGAGGGATTACCCAAAAAATTTCATAAAATTCACCCAAAAAAGCGGTTGAACCCAAGTTCATTTTTCCTCCAATATGAAAATAGAGATTGATTAAACCAATACTCAGAACGAGACTGATTAAGACACAAATTTCTTTCATCAACCGAGTTTTAAAAAATATAAAGAGGGGACTGGTTGTTGAAAGAAAAAATATCAACAAATAAGTGATGTATCCGATTAATAAATTTTGGTCCATGAGATTGTTATTTACAATGTTTTTTCATACACTTTCCAACTATACCATGTGCCCAAGTACAACAATCATGAATTGTGGGAACCCAGGTATTTCCTTCATGGCCGCGAGCAGCATTAGCTTCTTTGATGACACAATTTTCAAAAGCTGCTTTATCACCGCAACATTTAATTTCACTACAACTATTCTTTTCTGGATATTCATTATTGTGGATCCCGCCACCGGCTTGCACATTCCAACTAAAAATTTGACCACCCGCAACAATATAACAGTGCGGGATTAAATAGGTCTTGTCTTTTTTTCTCCAATCACTCGCGAATGCTTGTCTTGCACATAGCATAACCTTTAAACCTGTGGGATCAATAAAGTTCAAAGGATTATTTTGACCATACTCATAGAGATTAGTATCTCCTCCACTAAAATCTATCGGATCCTTGGCGGTCCATCGTCCGATGGAAGGGTCATAGTCCCGGGCGCCGAAGCGGACAAGACCGGAATCTCGATCATGGAGACCGCCAGCAAAGCCAAAGGGAATCCGTAGTGAAGGATTGGTGTCAGTGATTATACTTCCGAAGGAATCATAGTCAATGCGTTTTATGATATTTCCGGCTGAATCGATAACTGCTTTTAAGGAACCAACTTGATCATAAATAAGGTAATAGGTGCTTCCGTTATAACTCATGGAGACCGGCATTCTACCGTCAGCATAGGTAAAACGCATAAGGAGATTGTCCGCGGCATCATAGACAGCCAAAAGTGTAATAGCATCCTTCCAGAGATATTTTTCAATAATCATCCCATTGACTCTTTTGGCTATTCTTCTGCCCATGGGGTCATGGTCATAAGTTATGCTTATGCCTCCTGGAAGGATTGCCGAAAAGAGTTCACCTCGGGAGGAATAGGTCGTGGCCATGGTTCCTGCTATGCTTGTCTTTTGGGTCAGAAACCCATCCTCATCGAACTGGTAGGTTTCGGCTCCGGCAGTGATGACATGATCTTCAGATGAGAAGGTATAAGAACGGTTAATTCCTCGTAGACTATTTACCTCAGTCGAGCGATTACCGTTGGGATCATAGGTATAGCTTTCGACCGTCGAGCCGTTTTTCTTGACCTCGGTCAGCTTGCCAGTGGTATCGTATGCGTAGTCATAGGTATCGGTCATCCCTTCCAACGTCTCAACCTTTTGGGTGATCCTTCCAGCCAGATCACGGATCAGATTGTAACTGTATTTATTAGCTTCGCCATTAGAATAAACCCTTCCATCTAGTTCCCCATATCCGCTGAAGGTACCGGTATTGGTCATGGTTCCATCTGAAACCGATACCGGCAATTCATTCTGCGCAGAGTGGGTTATGGTAAATCCTCCGGCACCGCTCAACAATCCGTCGTTGTCATAGGCTAAGGGCTGAGAGATGCCGGCATAGCTTAACGATGTCAAACGAAAGTCGCTGTTGTAACCATATCCGATGGTCTGATTCAGCAGACCTGTGCGGGTGTCGGAGGTTAGCAGGGAGCCATCATAGGTATAGGTTACCTTTTCTGTACCTCTGGTCACATCCTTGAGGCTTGAACTGCAGTTGTGTGTGTAGCTGGTAATTCCTTCCGGGGTGGTAGTGGCGCTGAGGAGACCGGCACTGTATGTATTGTCAATCTGCTTTCCTGATGGAAAAAGAATGGATTTTAAATTACGTTCTCTGTCATAAAAGTATTGATAATTTCCAGACAGTGGCATGGTCATGGTCTTGCGCAGGTTCACGCCGGTGTAATCGAAGCCATAATTCACATTTCTGGAATTGGTCAGCACGGTCATGTTGCCGTTGGCATCATAATCATAGCGAATCATAGTGGTATCCGGCATGGTCTGGGTTTTAAGTCTATTCATTGTATCATAGGTATAATAAAATGTCTTCCCATCCGGGGCGGTCAGGCTTTCGATATTACCCTGGTTATTATAAGTAATCGTGGAGGTCCTGCTCCCGGTTGTGGTGGCGGTTAGCTTCCCTTTGGTGTCGTATCCATAGCTGACAGGCAGAAGACCCGTTACGGACATACTTTGGGTGAGCAGATTTGAAGGATCATAGCTGCGGATTATAGTCCTTCCCAAAGGCGAGGTACTGGTCAAAGTCCCGGTCAACGTATTATTAACGGTGACCCAGTTATTGCCGTTTGCACTCAGGGTTCTGGTAATCAGATCAGGCACCGTATCCCCATCGGTGTCCTGATATGTCCTCGTATCTGTGGTTGTCTGGGTTAGCCCTGAGGGGGAACTTTGGGTGAATTCTTTGAGGTACTTATATTTGTAGGCCGGATCAAGGTCGTATTTCAGGGTCTGATTCATGCCGCAGGAAGGTCGCTCGGTTTCGGTGAGCCCATCCGATGAACGAGTAAAGGTACTTATAGAGCCGAAGGGACTGGTTGTGATGGAGGTATAAGCCCCGGTTGAATCCGTACGATCCTGGTAGGTGGTGACATTGCCGTCGGCGGTTTGCAGGGTGACCGTAGCGGTCCCGGAATTATCCACACTCCGTGAATAGTTCCAGATTCCGCCCTCCGGATCAAAGACATTGGTAATCAATCCGTTGGCATCGAATTGATGGACGAAATGATTCCCTTTGGGGTCGTATTTCTCGGCCATGAGGCCATCAGAAGTATAGATGAAGGAATAAGCGGAATTATCCGGATAGGTGACGAGGGTCAGATGGTTATTGCCATCCACGGTCAATCGGGTCACAATTCCATCCGGTGAGGTGATTGAAATAGGTGCCCCGCTTCTATCTCTCTGGAGCGTCGTCTGGTTGCCGAATCGGTCGGTAATGGAGACCAATTTATTGGCCGAATCGTAACCAAAAGTAAGCAATGTCTTTCCCGCGGCCAAATCAATAGTGGATTTGTGGAGACCGGTGCTGCTCATGATATAGCCTTGGCCATTTTCATCGGAGAAGTCGGTGTTTCCGGCCGTGTCAACAGACTTGAAAGCATCCGGATAGGATACCTTCCTTATCCGATGATTTCCATTATCTCCTAAATATACAGCACCTGCACTATCTGCTGCTAAATAATTTACCCCCCAAAGATTTGCCTGAATAGCCAGACCTCCATCCCCACTGTATCCTTGCTGGCCATTTCCGGCAATGGTGGTGATAATACCATTAGTATCCACCTTTCTGATGCGGTTGCCCCAACTATCTCCTATATAAATATTCTTTGAATTGTCCACCGCTATACCACCTACCCCACTTAGACTGGCCTGGACAGCAGGTCCTCCATCCCCACTATAACCCGCCTGACCATCCCCGGCAAAAGTAGTAATAATACCGGTGACATCCACCTTCCTTATTCGATTCGTGTTGTATCCATCTACTATATAGATGTTTCCCGCGTTATCTACTGCCACTCCATTCGGGTTACCAAGGCGTGCCTGTGTGGCCGGACCTCCATCTCCACTGTAACCCCACTGCCCATTACCAGCAATAGTTGTGATAATCCCATTTATATCTACCTTTCTTATACGGTTATACCAACCATCTGCAATATAAAGATTCCCGGCATTATCTATTGCTATTCCATTTATATAGCCAAGAGGCGTCTGTGTAGCCGGGCCTCCATCTCCAACAAACGGCACATACTCCCCTCCCTGACCGTTTCCAGCGATGGTGGTTATAATTCCATTGGTATCCACTTTTCTTATACGGTGATTACTAAAGTCCGCTATATAAATATTTCCAGCATTATCCAATGTAACATGACTCGGATAAAAAAAACTTGCTTGTAAAGAGGGGCCTCCATCTCCACTGAAACTTCGCTGACCATTTCCGGCGATGGTACTAATAATCCCATTGGTATCCACTTTTCTTATACGGTCATTCCAACCATCTGCTATATAAATATTCCTTGCACTATCTAATACTATGCCACCTGGGGCGTAAAGATTTGCCTGGGTAGCCGGTCCTCCGTCTCCACTATAGCCTGCCTGCCCATTGCCGGCAATGGTGGTAATGACTTTTGTATTATTCTTAATTGTTGTCCCGTCTCCTTTATACAGGGTATATGGATCAGTGGGATGGAAATAATGATGGGATGAAAGAGTCCAACCGTCAGCCAAGGCTCCCGCCTCGGTTGCCCCTTGATTGAGGGTTATCGAATCCCGTTTCCAGGAAATCGCCTCAGATCTGGCATCAATATAGGTTGGGTCCTTTCCCACCAGGGCAAATGATTGAAACCAACTACTGTCAAAGGCTGAATAATAAACTGCCTGATAAATAAAACCTATACTAATATCGGCTATGGTCGAACCGGATACCTCTCTGCCGAGATAATCGAAGCCATCCCAAACAAATTCTGCCATTTGGTTTGGTAGGGGAGGAAGATTTGTTTCAAAAGATCGTCCAGCCACTTCCAATTTGACAATGATACCTTTAAGACTTGCCGGGACACTGGGTCCACTTGCCGGAATTGTGATTACTGATTTATACCCCTTTGTCCGATCACTGGCATAATGGAGGGTCATATCCGTACCGGGAATGGGGATATCCTCATGAAAAATCCGGCTTCGTTCTTCAATGTAAGAGTTAATACATCTCTTATCATCATCAGGGCATTTTCTGTCTATAACAGGTTTCCCATCCGGGTTGGGTGAAATTGCACCGGAAGGAAATCCTATCGGCCAATTGCAATCCCAAGGAGAAAAGTGGCTAAGTTCCATCCGCCAGTAGGTGGCCCCCGGTCTATATTGATTCGGATCGGTCAGCCCAGGAGCAGGATATTGGTTCTGTCCATCTGTTGTATAGGCATCGACGAGGCCGTCTCCGTTGGTATCGAGAAGCTGGACCACCAAGCCGTTATTGGCCGGCACCCAGACGGCCCGGTCGCGGTCGTAGTAGCCGACCGGCACGATCTCACCCACATCAAAGCCCAGGAAGTTGTCCACATAGACCACCACCGGTTTCTCGAACCGCACACTCTTGGCCCCGCCCACAGAGAGCTCGGCGCAATAGGTAAAGGCTGAGGTGGGCGGGAGCTTGGCCGGCATGGACTCCGGCGTGGGGTATTCGGTGGCCCGGACCGTGATATTGGTCAGGGGCTGTTCATTCCCCTGGGCGTCTTTGACCCAGGCCCGGTTGTCCCCGGTTAAGACCATGGTCAGGGACCGGCTGCCGAAAGAATCGGTAGTAGGGGTGCTTTTGTGGGTCAAAATGGTGGCGGCGTTGCCGTCAAAGTTGATAACCGTGGCCGCGGTATCCTCCGGGATCAGGACGATGGTCTCCACATTGGCGATGGTATTCCAACCCACCTGGACCTGACGGTGGGCCGGGATGAAACCGGTTTTCTGATAGGCTACCGTGATCGTCCCCCCTCCGTCCAGGGGGATGGAAAAGCGGCCGGTGGCATCGCTTTGGGCCGTTCCATATTCCGATTGACCGTGGATGCCTACGGCCACTCCGGCTAAAGGATTCCCCGATCCATCTTTGACCAACCCGGTAATCAAGGAAAAGCGTTTCGGGTCATAGCTTGGAAGGGTGGCATCCGGGGGGATGAGGTCTTCATAGGTTTTGCCAAAGGAGCCGTCGGGAAGGGGGAGGACGTTTGAAGCCGGGGTAACGGTGAAATTCAGGGTTCCTGAGCTGCCGCCTCCCGGTCCGGGGTTTTGGACCACAACCGGGTAAGTGCCGGGTGTCATGATGGCCGTCCCGGGGATAGAAGCCTCGATCCGGGTATTATCCACCAAGGTGCCGGAAACCGGGGTGTTATTGAACAGGACCGATGAGCTGCTGATAAAGTTGCTCCCGGTCAGGATCAGGGTAAAGCTCGGGCTGCCGGCCTTTATGACGTTCGGGCTCAGGGAGGATAAGACCGGTATTGGATTTACCACTGTAACCGTAAAGTTCATCGGGTTGGAGGAGCCGCCTCCAGGGCCTGGGTTGATGGCCTTCAACTCCAGGTCACCGGAAGAGGCCAGGTCGGCCGGGCCAAGGGGCAGCTCAAGCTCGCTCCCGCTGACATAGTTGATGGTCCGGGCCTGCCCGTTGACCGAAATGGTGGTCTCCGGGAAAAATCCGGTGCCGTAGAGCTTCACGTTCATTCCCGGTCCTCCGGCCCGGGTCGAGGCCGGGTCCAGGGCGGTCAGGGTCGGAATGGGGTTTTCCACCTGAAAGGTCCTGGTATTGGATGGACCGCCATCCGGAGTGGGGTTGTTAACGGTTACCTGATAGGACCCGGCCTGGGTAAAGAAGCCGGCAGGAAGGGTTGCGGTCAGGTTGTGATTGTCGACGAAGGTAACCGGGAAGGTGGCCGGGGATGGCTGAAGGGTTACCGTAGAGCTTTTAATAAACCCCGAACCCTGAAGACTTACTTGGGTCCCCTGGCTGCCCCGGAGGACCGTAACCGGGGTAATGCTTTTAATATCCGGCACCGGATTGGGTAATTGAATAAGGGTCAGGCGGTCCGTATGTCTATCCACCACCCCGGCTATATTGGTGAAAGGGTTGACGGCCACGCCTCTGGTTTGACGGTTTAAAGGATATTTTTGGAGGGTGGTATGGGTATCTAAGTCTATCAGATGGAGGCTATGGGATTTATTACAGACCACCAGGGCCCGGTTATCCAAAGGATTGATCACCACATCCAGGGGGTTTTTATCCACCGGAATCCGAAGGCTTTGCCAGTTGGTCAAATCGATTGTGGTGATATAATTTTCCCGGCCATTAGCCACGGCTGCCAGGTGGGTCTCGGGATTAATGCTGATACTCCGGGGATGGCGCCCGACAGGGACCCAGCCGCTGACCCGGAAGCTGTTAAGATCAATAACCGCAACATTATGGGTATCTTCATTGACCACCAGAGCCAGTTTAAGTCCCGGGTCTATGGCGATATCCCGCGGCCCTCTTCCAACCCGGAGGGTTTTAATGACTCTGAAGGTCTCCAGATTAATAACAGAGACCGTATCGGACCCATAATTGGCGGTCAGGCCCAGATGAGGACCGCCGGCGGCCTCATAAACAGCCACATTACAGGGAGATTTTCCAACAGGGATCTCAGCCAGGCATTGATAGGTGGAAAGATCGATCACAGACAGTCGCTGGTGGGCCTTAAAACCCACCAGGGCCAGATTCTTCCCGCAATCGATGGCCAATCCAAAGGGTTTCTTCTTTACCTGGAGGGTGGCCGTTATCTGCCCGGTATTCAGGTCGATAACCGATAATTCGTTGGGCCTGGTGCTTGTGACCAGAGCCTGATCGGTATAGGGGTTTATGACCAGATTGCGAGGTTCCCCTTCCAATGGGATGCTGGAAAGGTCCTCAGGGGGTGGTGTTGTGGAATAGACATAATTTTTGACGATAAAGAAGCCTGAAAAAAATAAAATAACCACCAGGAGCCATTTGAATGATTTCATAAAGTCCCCCTATATCAGTATGTTCCGCCATCAGGCGCACTGCCCGAATGGTTTTCCTGCCTCAATGGGGGATCAGCATAAACAGATTTTTATCCAAAATCAATTGTAAGAATTTACAGTGTAAAAAAATTACGGTGATTTGTAGGAAATAATGTTCAGGAAAGAAGGCTGACCTTATTCTATCCAGATCACACACTCGAAAGAGGGGTGATAGTTCGCCCTGAATAAAAAAACGGCCATTTTCAAGAAAGAAAATGGCCGTCAGATAAAAAAATACAATTTCAAAACCGGTTAAAACCGGACTCCGGGTCGCCCTTGGCTGGCCCGGAATGACGATGCTGGCTTAGATCTCCAGCCAGGAATCGGAAAAAAGGGTTTGGCCCAGGATAACCTTGGCCGTTTTGACATAATCCACCATCTCTTTGGACAGGCTGCCCAGATTAATGGCCTCGCCGTCCATGACCTTATGGACGATCTCGACGATGTCGGACCGTTCGCCTCGGGCGATTTGCAGAATCTTCTCATCAAAGCCATCGACGATGCAGGAATACATACCGTTCCGCTCCAGCATAATCATATAGGTTTGATTGAGAATGGGCCGCAGATGATCCGGGGGCCCGTTGGAGACGTTGGACAAGCCGCAGGTGGACTTGGCCCCGGGGGCGATGTCCTGGAGCATGCTCATGAAGGTCAGGGTGCTCATCAGTTGCTGCTGCTGGATGTTGACCGGGGTAATGATCGGATCCACAAAGATGTCTTCGTTGGGGATACCGGCCTCGTTGGCCGCATACAAAAGCTCGACGGCCAGGGCCGCTCGCTCATTTTCATCCCTGGGCAGACCGTCCGGTCCCCAGAGCAGGGCGATCATCATGGCGTCGTATTGCTTACAGATGGGGATCATGGCCGTGTACCGTTCGGGACGGGCCATGATGGAGTTGATGATGGCCTTTCCCTTATGCACCTTCAACCCGGCCTCGATGGCCCCGATGTTGGAGGTGTCCAGGGCCAGGGGGATATCGGTGACTTCCTGAACGGTCTGGATCACCCAGGGCATCAGCTCTTCACCGTTTTTTCTGGCCGGTCCCAGGTTGATATCAATAAAATCCACCTTGGCTTGAGCCAGCTTTTCGGCCATCTCCCGGATCGGTTTGGGATCTTTTTCCTTAAAGGCCCGGCCGATCCCTTTGTTGATTACATTGAGATTTTCTCCAATGGTAAACATAATATTCTCCTTTTAAAAAATAGTGACGAGTGACGAGTGACGAGTGACGAGAAAAAACTTTCTTTCCCCGGTACCGGTTTCTCGTTACTACTTTAGAGCTCCCGAAGGAACTTGGGGATATGGGCCGCTTCCCGGGGGCCGACCTTAATGGTCCAGCCCGGCAGCTCCTCTTCCAGGTCTCCGGCAATAGCCGCCGAATACCCTGGGATAATCAGGTTGCGGTGCTTGACTTTGTCGGCGATCCCGCTTTTTTTAATAAAGATCCCGACAGCATCCCCGACGAATTTGCCGGCCGCCCAGGCGGTCATGACCGACAAGCCCTCGGTATCCATAATACAAAGCCAACTGGGCACCCGGCTGCTTTCGATTTCTCCGGAAACGATAAAATAGGTCAGGGAGAAGTTGGAGGTAACCAGGACCGGTGAATTTTCGTCCGGTCCGTTGATTTCATAGATCCCCTGGGTTACGGTCATGGGGCGCTGCGGATCGGTAAAGATATTCAGCCGTTCCAAGAGGAGGGGGAAAATGGTCTGTCCTTCAAAGTCGGAAAAGACGGCCAACCCGCCGTATTTGGCGACCATGACGGCCCCCATCAGGGTCTCCGTTTCCAGGTCCTTGGCCATTTCAAAGGGCAGACAGATGGTCGGGAACCCCAAGCCTTTCTCTTTTCCGGAAAGGGCGGCCCGGCGAATAGCAATCTGGTCTTCAAAGACCTTTTTAACGGCCCTGGCCCCGGAATCCAGGACCAGATCCTTTAATCCGGCTTTGGTCAGCTTATCGGTCAGGGAAATTAAGCCTGCCAAACCATCTCCTTTGACGGCCAGGGGACAATTGGCTTCTTTGGCCAACTCGGCCATGGCCTGCCAGTTGGCATCGGTGGCGGCATAGAGCAGGGGCCGGCCCCCGGGACAGGCCGCAAGCCCTTCCTTCAGGACTTCGGGTTTCTCACTCATCAAAATAAGACTGAAGTTGCTGGTTTCAAAAACCTGTTGAACGGTTTTTTTGAACTGACCGGCATCTCCGGTCATATCCTTCACCGCCACCAGTTCCGGTCTTAAGGTCAATCCCACACGCTCATACTGGTAGGTGTCCCATTTCTTCAGTTTGGCCGAAACAACCTCCTCACCCATATCGGTAGTCAGCAGGGCGGCAAAACCGGTAGGGTTAAAGAAGGTTTTTTCATGGCGGAACAGAACCGTCTCCCCTCCTGTCCTGACCATATGATCGCCGGCCCCAATGGTTAATGGGCGAATGGGCGGGGCCGAGGCCTCCGCCAACTGTGCCTTGGCTTCCTCAGAAACATAGGGGCAGGAGGCCAGCTCTGCCTTGCCGGAGGCCAGGTTCATGGCAAAGGCCAGGCAGGTAGGTACCCCGCAATCCCCGCAGTTGGTTTTGGGCAGCAGCTTGAAAATCTGAATGCCTGTTAATCCCATGTGTATCTCCTTATATAAAGTATTCAGCAGTCAGCTATCAGCTATCAGCCTAAACTTGATAAAAAGTCGTTGCTGAGTGCTGAAGGCTGACCGCTGTTAGCTGTTTTTTTTATCCTACAATCGATTCCATGGACACGGCCGGATGGCCCTTCTCCTGGAGAAAGGGCAGGATCTCATCCTCGGACATGCCTACGGTCTCGTCGGCAATCATGTCGATCAGGTTGGGGTAACCCAACTCTTCCCCCCGTTTAATCAAGCGGTCGCGGAGCTCTTCCTTAAGCTGCTTGGGCATCCAGACCATGCGCAGCAATCCGCCGTCACCGAGAATGAATTTTCTCTGGGTAATGTTGAACTTGCTGTGCCCGACAAAGCCCGGCGAAGAAGCCCCGCCGCCCATGACCCCGGCCAGGGTGGTGAACTTCATTCCCGAAGGCGTCATGCCGGTATAATCGCGGTTGACGGTCATGACCCCGTTGCAGGAGGGCAGGACCGCGGCGATACATTCGCAGCAGCCGCAGGTGGTCATGGGATCATAGACCAGGCTGTAGAAGTTATAGCCTTCCACCTTCTGGCGGGAGGCCTTATACACGAAATCGTTGACCCCTTTCCACTGACCCAGTTTGGGATCCAGACACTCCCCTTTTTGAACGGGCTGGTTCGGCCCGGTGGGGTTGATCTCAAAAGAGGCCTTGCAGTCCATCCAGTTATAGGCCCCGCAGAGGCCGGTCCGCTCCGGGCTGACCATGCAGACATGGTTGGGGGCGAAGGACTGGCACAGCGTGCAGGAATAATAAGTTTCCACGCTCTCGTCGGTCATCTTCTCCACCCGTTCGTCACGGGTCCGATAAATGGCTCGGGCCTTTTTGGTCAGCTTGTCCACGTCTTCCTTTTTGGTATACAGGGTGACCTGGACCTTATCCAGGATGGCCCCGAAATCCTGATGGTACTTGGCGTGGAGGATGACCCCGATGTCCTTCAAGGTGAACCCTTTTTGAACAGCCGGCTCTCCCACCCGGACCCAGGCGATATCCCTTTGTCCGATGTGCATGACCCCCTGGGCGTAGTTGATCAAATGGTGGATCTGCCGCTCCAGGATGGGTTCGAAGTCTTCCTGGAATTGGCGGCCGGCCACCTGGACCAGGATCCCCAAGGGCAGGCGATCCCCTTTTTTAATATCACCCACATCCGGACCCTCAACGATCACCTTTCCGTCTTCGATGGCATTCATATCGGCCATCTGGACCAGCTCGGTGGCCTGGGTCTTGCCGCCGCCCATCTCGAGATACAGGTCTTCCTTGCGGACCCGCTCGCCCTCGAAGGCCGGGCCGTAGGCCAAAGGTATTGCGACATTGGCCACGGTGACCTTGAGGCCCCGGATTTCGATGGACTTCTGGGGCATGTCACGGTGGTTCACATTGGCCACCACGTGCTCATAGGTACAGACGCCAGTGGGTAAAATCTCCGGGATGTCCGTATCGGCGATGGTCGGAAAGCCCCAATTGACGCAGCCGGCGGCATTGGCCGCCCACTCGGCGTTGACATCACCCAGGGCATTGACAAAGGCAAAGATCCGGTCCTTATTATAGTGTAACATTTTTTTATAATCGCCGGGTTTGATCCCGCCGAAGGCCATGGCCGCCCGGTTGGCAAAACCCAGGGCAAAGACCGCGGCCGAAATGTCCGGGCCGAAGGGGACCAGACGGGTGTTCCAGCCGATTTGGACGCCGGCTTCCAGAAGCTGCTCGGAAAAAGTGGTGCCGCTCTGGTTGGCGCACATAAAAACATAGAGGTTCTTTTTCTGGTATTCCTCGGCGATCCATTTGGCCGTCTCCGGGTCCGGGGCGGCGCCGACGATGGCCGCAAAACCAGGTGCCGTGCCGTCCACAAACTCAACGCCCCTTTTCCGGAAGACCGTATCCTCGGCCGCCCCCAGCCAGATCTTGCCCGAGGCCTCGTCGATGTCTTCACTGACTAAGTAGAAATCGGGATCTTCCAGGTAGCGAATGGCCTCGGCCACTTCTTCGGCAAAAAGGGAAGCCATCCCGGCATCGAGTAAGGGCCCCAGGTAGGGCAGGTTGTACATGTTTTTAATGTGGGCCGGCAGAAGTTTTCTGGCCACATCCATGGGTTTCTTGGCGTCGCCCAGTGTTTTTACCGGGATCCCCAGGATGGAATAGATAATGGGTAGATAATAAGCGGTATTGGGAAACTCGATCTTCTGATCCGGTCCGTATTTGTCCAGGGCCTTTTTCAAGGTCCCCTCCGCTTTGGAAACGATATTATAGGCCCCCTGAACGGCGGCAAAAGCAACTAATTTAGACATGAAACACGTTCCTCCTTTCTTAAGAGGTCTTTAAAATGAAAATTAAACGGCCTCCAGCTTCTGCCGGTCAGCCATATCCATGAGCACCCGTTCCCGGGCCTTGTCGATCCCCAGGGCCTTGCGTTTGGCATCGATGTGGGCGATCATCCTGCGGGCCATTTCATAGGGGTCTTCGACCAGATCCCATTTCCCGCCATAAATACTTTCCATACCGCTGAAGAGGTGTTCCTTGAAAACCGGGGCCCCTTCAACCGGCAGGTTAACCCCGAAAATGGTATAAACCCCGGAGGCCACAAAATATTGTCCGATGGAGATGGCCTTTTCACTCATCCATTCCGGGGCGCAGCCGGCCGCCGGCAGATCACTGATGTCGTTTCCCAGCCCCCCGGCCTTGACCACCTCGGTGGCAGCCATGAGGATCCGGCTGTTATCCACACAGGAGCCCATATGCAGCACCGGCGGGATACCCACGGTCTCACAAACCTCGGCCAGTCCGGGTCCGCAATAGACCTTGGCCGCCTCGGGCGTCAGCAAACCGGCCTTGCCGCAGGCCATGGCATCGCAGCCCGTGGTCAGGACGATGACATCGTTTTTTAACAGCTCTTTGACGACGATCAGGTGGGCGCTGTCGTGCATGCAGCGGGCATTATTGCAACCCACTACCCCGCCGATCCCGCGGATACGGCCGTTGATGATATTGTCATTCAAAGGGGTATAGGAACCCCGGAAGGTCCCGCCCAGATGATAGTTGATGGCCTCATAGCTGAAACCGACCACCATCTTTTCTTTATATTTGGGAATAAGCACTTCGGACCGGCGATTCTGGAAATTATCGATGGCCGTCTTGACGATCCGTTTGGCATCTTCCAGGGCATGGTGCTCGTCGAACCCGATATGGACGGTTTCTCCGGAAGCAATCTTGCAGCGCGGGTTGGTGGTAATCAGCTTGGTATGAAAACACTTGGCGATGTTGGCCAGATTTTCCATGATACACTGGACATCCACCACCATGGCATCCACGGCCCCGGTAATCAAGGCCAGTTCCTGCTGGAGGTAGTTCCCGGCGATGGGCATACCGTGGCGGACCAGGATCTCGTTGGCTGTACAGCACATACCGGCCAGGACAATCCCTTTGGCCCCTTTGGATTGGGCATACTGGATCATCTCCGGGTCTTGAGCGGCCACAACGATCATTTCCGAAAGAAGGGGTTCATGACCATGGACGATCATATTGACATGGTCCTGTTTCAGGACGCCCAGGTTAATCTCCCCGTGAACCGGGTAGGGGGTCCCGAAAAGGACATCCTGCATATCGGTGGCCATCATGGACCCGGCCCAGCCGTCGGCCAGGGCGGCCCGGGTGCCTTGTTTCATCAGGTTTTCGTAATCCTGATCCACCCCCATGTGGGTGCGATGCATGATTTCCACGATCTCCCGATCAATCCCCCGGGGAATGACATCCAATTTTTTCCACAAGTCGTAGCGGGCCTTGGGGGCGCGCTTGGCATAATAGACTTCGCCTTCCTGCTTACCCCATTCCCCTAATATCTTTTCGCCGACCTCCACCGCGATATCGTATTTATCCCGATCCTTATCTTCACCATCCACACAAACGGTGGTGGCCACATCAAAATCCTTGGCAATGGCCAGGAGCTTGACTTCGTCTTTTATTTTATAATCTTCCGATTCTTTGCGGGCCGCAGACAGGAAAACCTCGGCTATGCCCCGACCATGGTCGGAGTGAGCCGCGGAACCGGCGGCAATCATCCGGGCGAAGTTACGGGCGGCAATGGTTTCGGGAGTGGCCCCGCAGAGTCCCATGCGGCTGTCCCTCCCCTCCAAATCCTTTTTGGTCAGGGGAAGACGGCAAGGACCCTGGGCACACATCTTACAACAGGTGCCCTGGATCCCTATATTACAGGGTTTCATGGATTCGGCCCGATCAAAGATCGTCTCTATGCCTTCTTCCTGGGCCTTATAAAGCATCTGAATGGTGGCGGGATCGACGCTCTTTTCCTCGGGTTTGATTTTTTTCTTTTCTTTTTCCACAACCTTCAAAGTTTCTTTGGCTTCTTCTGATGCCATATTATGTTCCTCCTTGGGAAGACAGTCTCCTGGACTATCTTCTGATCTTGTTTATATAAACAATAAGTTACGTTCTTTTATTGACACGATTGATTTGGGCCAGCAATTTGTCCACAGGAGAAAGCTGGATCTCCGCCACCTTCATCTCCTTCGGGCCGGCGGCACAAACTTCTTTTTCAGCCTCTCGTTTAATCCTTTCTGCAGCCCTGGCCGCTATCAAGGCCTCTTCCTCGGCCCTGGCCTTGACTTTGGCCTCCTCTTTGGCCTGTTTTTCTGCTTCCAATTTGGCTTTGGCTTCCGCCTCGGCTTTGGCCTTGGTGTCGGCTTCTGCTTTGGCTTTGGCTTCGGCCTCGGCCTTGGCCTTGGCTGCTGCTTCGGCTTTGACTTTAGCTTCGGCCTCGGCTTTTATTTTGGCCTCCTCCTCGGGCGTTATCTTGGGAGGTTCTTCCACTTTGGGGGCCGCTGCCGCAGGTGCGGCCGGTTCGGCCTTAGGCGCCGGGGCCGGTTTGGCCGGAGCGGCTTTCGGGGCCGCCTCTTTGGCCTTGGCCGGGGCCGCTTTCTTTTCTTCCTTGGCCGGTTCGGCGGCCGCAATTTTAGTCTTGACTATTTCGGGATACTCTCCGGCCGGTTTGGCATTCAAGGCCTTCAGTTTGGCCGCCAGGTCCGCCGGGCTGATATCCAAATCCCCGGTAATCAGTTGATCCATTAATTTTTTGACCAGCTTTACCGTCTCGGGATGTCTCAAAATCAAAACATCCGATCCGGCCAGGAGATAGGATACAGCGGCCACAGCCTCCATCAGGTATCCCCGCTTGGCCGCATCCCCTAAGGTCGGGGCCTCCTCGGCGGTCAGCTTGGCCTCCTTGGACTTCCAGACTTCATTGCCCACGTTGTTGATCATGGGGTATTGGAGTTTTTCATCCTCCTGGGCCAGGGCAGCCATGCGGATCCGCTCCATGACCGAATAGGAATATTCCAGCCCGTACCCAAGGCCACCGGTAGTCGGATCGATAACGATTTTTTCCTTGGGGACCCCCAAATTTTCCAGTAATATATTCAATTGTTTGGCTAAATTTACATCAATCGGAGTGGAGGCGATCAGAGTATGATTATAACCCAGAGCCGAGGCGCCGATCTGTTTATGATTTCCTTCCGCCACCGGGCCAAGGGTCAGGTTTTCTCCTTGACAATCTTCACTGATCTTCCGAAGAACATCGGTGTCCTTTTTCTCATTCCCCGATCCCCAGACGATAATCGGGACTTTCACCGCCTTTAAAACCTTCTGGACTACGACCGAGGCCTCCTCCGGCCCTTTATCCAGGCCGTTGGGGTCTGTGCTTTTAAGTTGGACCACGATGATTTCAGCACCATATTTCTCCACGCATTTTTTGGCCCAGGCCGCCGGGTCATCCAACACGTCGGCAAAGGGGGCCATAGCGGTTTCCGGCCAATCATCCGGTTTCATGTCCCAGATTTCCATAGCAATTTTGGGTGGATTCGGCATCTGCCCTTCAAATAGATGAAAGGGATAGGAATTCTCCCCGCCCATGGTAACGGGAGAAGCTTTTCCGATGGCAACCTCGTTTATTTTTCCTGAATAGGAAATTTTAGGAATTTCAAAGGCCAATGGTATTCCCTCCTTTTGTTGAAGTATAATACTTTGATGAGTATTACTGGTTGGTTAGATACCTTAGAAGCAGGCAACAGGAAGTCTCTATTCTATTCTATAAGGAACCTTATTTTTCTCAAGAGCAGACCCTGCCGCACGGCAGTTAAATATCATGCCAATCCTATAATGTGAAAATTATTACTTAATGGAACATAATACTTTTGTCAAGAAAAAACAACCAGGGGGCTGGCGTGGCCATTCCTTTTGTGAAATACTGCGCCGGGTGGAAAAATTACCTTATAATGAAGAAGCCTTTGACCAGGATTTCGGAGTTTCCGCGGATCACTGGACCGGTTCCGTCAGAAGACGTCCTCAATCCCCCGGCCTTTCTCCCTATTTTTTTGCAATTTGCTTTTCAAATCATACCCAGCCTTTTCAATCCGGATTAGCCGCTTGGCGTTTTAAAAATAGTAACGCAGGCCCAGAAAAAGGCCCTGAGTGGATAAGAGGGAATGGATACTATCGATTTCGATCCCCGAAGGGACATGGTTCATAAAGGCCCGGCCCGGATCGGTGGACACCCGGCCTAAATCGCAGTAGCGGAAAGCCACATCCAGTACCAGATGTTTGGACAACACCCACCCCGTGCCCACGGTCAGCATGAAGGCCGGGTTAAAATTTTCCCCCGAAGGGGTCAGGGTGATCTTATGCCGGGTCAATCCCGGGAACAGGAACTTTACCTGATCGAGGCGGTTGTAGGCAAGGCCCAGCCCGCCTCCCAGATAAGGTTTTAAGGGTCCCAGTTGGATATCCAAAAGTTCGGACAGCTCGACAAAGATATTGACCAGGCCGCTGGTGGAAGTGGCCTGGGTGGAGACCGGCTGGTCTCCGGGCACATTCCGGAAATTGGCCTGGCCGGAATAGTTCATGTCGAAGCGATGGGCCAGTGAAATATCCGTCCTCAGCCAGGGAAGGACCTTCAGGCCCAAGGCCATTTCCAGCAAGGGTATCCGGCCGAACCCGCCCCGGGCGGCTATCGGGCGGCCGTCCGACCCACTGGCTTCCCCGAACAGGGCCGGAGGATTGGTGGCCCCCGGATTTTTATCCTGGAAATCCGCGGACAAGGCCCATTCCAGGCCCATTCCGCCGCGAAGGTAAAGACCTTCGGCCTCCGTCACCGCGGGCCAGACCAGACTGATCAGTATGAGAACTGCAATTCGCTTCCCCATCCCTTTCCAACCATCCATATAATGTTCCCCTCTCTTATAAGTGGCCGCCTGACCTCGGGTCTGCAAAAGTCTCGGAGGCTGCAAGATCCAGGGCACCCGGGGCCGGCTTCAAATACATTATTTTAGCAAAGCCATTTTCTGAATTCCACCACCCTCTTTCAAAATCATTCATATTTGATTAAGGCATCCAGGTGGCGTTCGGCAATTTCATACAAGACGACCTGGGGTTTTTCTCTTTCGATCAGCAAATAATCAAATCCCTTTTTCCCCCAATGCTGTCTAACGATCTGTTCAAAGTGGTGTTCTAAAAATGGTAATAAGGCCTCGGCAAATGAATCATGAAATAAGACGGCCTTGGATATTTTCCCGGGCCTGCAGGAAGGCTCTCCTTTCAGCTCTAGATGAACCTCTCTATCCTCCAGCAACCCGGCCAGGGACAGCATCCCCGCCAAATCTCCAGTTCCCTTGTTCGGTCGAACGGAAACGGTAAAATCCGAAAAAGAAAGGGGTTTCACCGGAAGGAAATTTTCAGGTAGGGACTTTATCCCTTCCCGATAGGCAATAAAGGCTCCATAGGAGTTCCAGTGAGTATCCGTCTTTCCGTAAACCCACTGTTCTTTTTTGGCTGTTCGGAGGGCCTTCCGGACATCTACCATGACCGCTTTTTCATCGGCACTTAAAAATTCCAGGACTTGATCCAGTCTGGTTTTCAGGGATATCCGGTTAATGTTGTCAGGCATATATTCGGGATAAATGGTGCTTTTATTCGGGCCAATCAAAATGACGTAGAGAATTCCCCGGTCCCGCAACCAGACCCTTTGCCTGGAGATGTTTTGTTTGATCTTCTCTAAATGGATCGGCCAAAAGGGAACTGAGCCTCTATAATCGGCAATGCTTTTATCCTGGGTATAAAAAAGCCATCCTTCTTTTCCGATCAGGACGCTTTTGGCAGGCGATACCTGAAACCATTTTAGGTGGATAAAATTGTTCAATCGGATCAAGAGGGTCCGCCCCCCAAACCGATCGTTGAAGAACCGGTCATAGGAGACGGGAAAATCCTTGAGGGAATTCCATCGAAGCTTCGGAGCCTGAGCAAGTGCCCGTTTTTCGGTTTGTTCCATTTTCGGCAGAAGGGGCAAAAACATATCCACCAGGGGCAGCCACAAGAAGAGAAAAAAAAGACCGATCGAAAGTACCCGCCAGCCGGTCCCTTCGGACTTTTTGGGGGGCTGCTTGGCGCTGGACTTACTCAATAAAGGGGGCTGCATAAATGACTTCAAAATTTAAAATAGATAAAGGGGGTATGGGTCCCCCCGGCTATTGAAAGAGAAGAGGCTGCCAGAAGGCAGGCCAGGACAATCGCCTGCCCGATCGATATCCCCTGATCGGCCATCCGGAAGAAAAGGTGGCCGGTTTGCTGCAAGGCGGTTTTTCTTATTTTCACTAAAAATACTGAGACCGGTCCGGAAAAAATGAGACCTGCCCAGAGGGTCAGTTCCACTTTTCGGTTCAGAAATAATGCCATGGGATATTCAATACCCCCGGCTCCGGAAATGCCGAACAAGGCTTTAAAATAGGTCAAAGCCAAGGGCAAGGTCTCTGCCCGAAACCATACCCACCCGAGGATAACGACCAGCAAAAGATATAAATGCCGCATAGGCCGCCAAAGGGAATGGATCCATTGGCCTATCTTGAGCCTTTCCAGGATGAGAAAAGATCCATGCCAGAGGCCCCAGATAACGAAGTTCCAACTGGCTCCATGCCATAACCCGCAGAAGAAAAAAACGATGATCAGATTCAGATAGAGACGGGAAGACTTCAAGCGGTTTCCTCCCAAGGGGATATAAAGATAATCCCGAAACCAGGTGGACAAGGAGATGTGCCACCTTCTCCAGAACTCTCGAACGGACTGTGAGATATAAGGATAGTTGAAGTTTTCAAGTAAATCGAACCCGAACATTTTCCCCAGGCCGATGGCCATATCCGAATATCCGGAGAAATCAAAATAGATCTGAAGGGTATAAGCCAGGATTCCGAGCCAGGCCACTTCTAAATTGAGTTGGCCGGGAGATAGGGCAAATATCTGATTGACTACCGGTCCTAGTGTATCGGCGATCAGACATTTTTTCCCCAAACCGACGATAAACCGCCTCAGGCCGATAGAAAACTGTTCGATCGTCACGGTCCGTTCCCCAAACCCGCGGGCCATTTCGCCATAGCGGACCAGGGGGCCGGCGATGGCGGTCGGGAAAAAAGCGATGAAGAGGGATATATTCATCAGGCTTTTCGAGCCGGTCACCTTCCGGTTGTAGACATCTATGACATAGGAAAGGGCTCGAAAGGTGAAGAAGGAGATGCCCATGGGAAGGTGATGCGAATAGGGGGAGAGCGCCATAGCCAGGCCGATGGATTGCGCGAAGGCGTTTACATTAGATAGTACAAAATCGGCATATTTATAATAACCGAGAAGGCCCAGATTAAAGACGACAGCCAACCCCAAAACAATCTTCATCCCTTTTGGCCTCGGCTCCTCCGAGTTACAGCAGACCTCCATCAGCAGCCCGAAGAAATAATTAACGACCGTTAAAACCATAACCACCAGGACAAACCATTTCTCGGCCCAGAAAAAAAAGACCAGGCTGGCCAGTAAAAGAAAAAAAATCCGCAGCCTTCTGGGGATTAACAAAAAGAGGGATAAGACGATGGGCAGAAACAGAAATAGAAAAATGGGGGAGCTGAAAATCATTATGACCTTAATCGCGGAATTAAAATGGGTGCAACTCCAAAAAAGTGGGGCATTCTTAATACCTTAACCCTTTGAAACGCATGTCAGCCTCAGGCTGACTAAATTATTTACTTATTGTCCTTGAAAACTTTCTCTCAACTCATTGGGAGAAAAATGAAAAAGTTTAACCCATACTAAGAGGAAATGTAAATACCATTTAGAAATTTCTGGAGAGCGAATCGGGGAAGATAACCTATAATCGAAAACAGTTCCCAGCAGAAACCCTGGAATTTTATCCGGTTCCGGCAAACTGGGTTGGGAACATGGATCGTGACAAACTTCATCCAAACGAACCCGGAGCGCGATTTACATCAACTTCACGTGAATACTCGAATACTTTTCCCAACTGGAATCGCGGATTTGATCATCTTTACGAGATGGGAAATGAGATCATCTCGGCACATTATGCTATCGACAAGCCCAGTCACGTTAATTTGAGACTTATCGAACATATGCGCAACAGAGCCATCCGATACGTCAAGCAATGTGAACAAGCCATTCTCCTTGGAGTCCATCTGGAAGAACGGCCGGATGCAGACCCTTGTCTTTTTAAGATACTCACAGAACTTAGGAAACGCGTGGAATGCCGTGTTCCGGTGACTTTGTCGGGATTGTTGGATCCGAGACCAAAAAGGCAGAAACTGAATTCAAGTTCAAAGTTTTAACAGAAGGATTCTCAGGATTTCTTGATTCTCTAAGATAAATAGGAATTCCCCTCAAATACTTTCCTCATGAATGCCAATTCTCCACTTTCAGACCGGAGAATCCTTTAAAGTCTGCCTGGTTGCGCGTGACGAGAATGAGGCCGTTTGTAATGGTAATGGCGGCAATCTGTCCATCAACAAAGGAAGGGGTCATTCCCTCCAGAGACAGCCGGGCCCTTTCCATGGCATGCCACCGCGCTGCCTGTTCGTCATAAGGCAGGATGGGAAGATTTTTTCTAACGACATCTTCAAGAAACATTTCGACTAATTCCCGCTTTCGCGACAGCGGCAGGCGATAGCAACCATACTGAAGTTCGTGCCAAACCGGTGCCCCTATAGCCAAATCATTCTGATATTGTTTGCATTTTATCAAAACAGCGGCGTCTGGATCAGGCTTTACCATTTCTGACACAATATTGGTGTCCAGCAAATACTTCATACCGTCCACTCAAACGGCCGTCCGTCTGAAGCATCCCGAAGGGCCTGAAAATCCCTACCCTCCACGACTATCCCCTCAGAAGCCATGATGTTTCTTATCTTACTGAGATCGTTCCAAAGCCCTTTGCCTTTTTCCATTAGACCGGCATAATCACTTGTGGCTACAACGACGGCAACGGATTTACCATGACGGGTTATCTCCACTCTGGAGCCCTGTTCGACTTCATGGATAATCGAAGGGAGGTTGTTCTTTGCTTCCGCAACCGATACCTTCTTGACCATTTAGCATCACCTCTCCCGGATTTTTGGTATTTCTTATTATTATAGCCATATTTATGGCTATGTCAAGAATGCCGTTGCGGTGGTGAAAGGCATCAATAGGCGAGTCCCGTTAACTCTAAAGTTCTTTTCAGGCTTAAAAAGCCCTATAGCCTTGAAAACGCCTGGCCCCGGAGTATCAGTCCGAAATAATCAAATAATTAATTCTTGAAATTTTGACTTAGATCAAAGCGATTCCCGAGATCTAAGCGTATATTACGGGAAAAATAATGAGGAGGTTGCCTTATGAAATCCTCTGTTAATGTATTCCTGTTCGGGTCCCTGCTGAAAGGAAAGAAGGCGGGGGACGATGCCCCGGTCCAGGTGGAACTTCAAAAACCGCTGACCCTGCAGAATATGCTGGAACTCCTTGATATTCAACCGCAGGAAGTTAGCCTGGCCATGATCAATTACAAGTCGGTTCCCAAAAACTGGCTGGTTCAACCCGGAGACCGCCTATCCCTTTTCCCCAGGGAATATCCGATCTTCGCCGACTGGCTGGACCACCGGTTGAATGTCTGAAGGGACTGAAAAGCCAGGAAGAACAAACGGTTCGATATGACGGTTTCTGTAATAACGTCTTGCGGGGACTTCGTGAGAAAAAGCATGTTTCCCTTTACATTCGGTCCCCATTTTTCCCCTTGACCGTGCCTTTTTCCTTCCTTATACTCTTTCCATCTAAAAACAAAATCTTATCAAACAAAGTTTATGGGCGCGGCACAAATACAAAAAGAAGATTACCTGGCCTTTTACCGCCGGGCCTTTAAGGAATTCGGCTGCCGCGCGCTTTGGAACGTGCGCCAGATTGAAAACCCGAGTCCCGAAGAGGCCCTGGCGATCACGCGGCAATTACGCATTGAAGGCAACATGGCCGCTCGTCGTTTGGCTGAGCAGATTGAGAAGGCCTGCCGTGTCGCTATCTAAGCTCCAATCACAAATCCTGCGCCTTTTAGCTGCGCAGCGGGACCCGGAAAGCTACGTCGCCGGAAGTACGCCCCTTAACCGCGGCGGATTGCGCATATCGGATGACAGCGACATTTTCCACGACCGCGAGGAACGAGTGGCCCACGCTGCCGAAACGGACAGCAAAATTTTGCAAGCCAAGGGACTTGAGGTTATTTGGCTCCGGCGCGAACCCACGATTTACACCGCCGAAGTGCGAGGCGGTGACGAGCGCACTCATCTTGAATGGGTGGTCGATAGCGACTACCGTTTTTCCCCTACTATAAAGGATGAGCTTTTTGGCTATGTGCTGCACCCTATCGACCTTGCCACCAACAAAGTTATGGCTGCAGCAGGACGGCAGAGACCAGCGGATCTTTTCGATCTCGTTTTCATTCACGAGCGGATATTGCCCTTAGGCGCAGTGATCTGGGCAGCGGTCGAAAAGGCCCCGGGCTTCACGCCTGAAGGTTTAATTGCCGAAATTCGCCGCAAGGCCCGTTACCGGAATGAGGATTTACGGGGTGTCCCGACCCTGGAGCCCATCGACCCTAAGACCTTTTATCGTCGCCTTCGTAACATATTGGGGGAGGCCGAGGCTTTTGTCAGGTGCATGCCGACGGACAAGGCCGGGCTGGTCTTTCTAAAAGATGGCAAAGTGGTGCAGCCCGATCCCGCCCGTCTGGACGATTACACAACCCATGCCGGACAACGGCGGGGCCATTGGCCGACCAGTGTTGAAATCTCTGCGGCTATGTTCGAATTCTATAAACATTAACACTACAGTGGCACTTTTATCGTCATTCCCGAGCGTCTTTACCGGGCCACCTTTTAACCTGCTTCCTAATAGTCAGCAAATAAATCAAGGCCCCGGCTCCGGCCCCGTAATCGAAAAACTGGGTGATCAGGTGTTGCATAAAGGAAATCAACAGGGCCTGGGATGAATCCATCCCCTGGGTCGCCAGGATCATTCCCAGAACCCCCTCATAAAGGCCGAACCCGGCCAACCCCCCAATGGGGAGAGCCGCCGCCGCCTCTGAAGCGATGAGCCCCAAAAATAGTATGTACCAGGGGAGGCCGGTAAGTTCCCCGGTTACGGCCTTTATAATTGACAGGAGAAGAATCGACAACATCAGGTACTTGACCAGGCGAATCAAGATGGAAACCGTCAGGGTCAGCCAAAAAATCCTGCCGCTGCCCAATGCCGCCAGGGACTCGATCAACTGCCGGAGATGGGCTTCGATTTTCAGAACCCATTTATTGGTCTGCCAGCGCCTTCCTTTACGGGTGAGAAGCCGTAAAAAAAAAACCAACACCGGTTCGACAAACCGGAGGAACAACAGGGAGGACCCGGTTAAAAGCAAGGCGGCCAGTCCCAAAGCCAGGCCGGTTCCCGAAAACTCCGGCAGGGATATAAACAGGAAAACCCCTAACAAAGGAGCCAGTCCCAGCAGGTCAAATAGAGCGGCGTAAGTAAAGGAGGTCAGACAGGGGGCCATCTCAACTTTGAGGACCTGGTTTAATATAACAATATACGAAAGGCCGCCTATGCGGGCCGGCAGAAAATCGACCAGCATATTCCGGACCAGGGTTACCAGGGTTAAGTCCCCGAAGGAAGGCAGCCTAGGGGTGTGGGTGGCTTTAAGCAGCGTATAATATCGCCAGGTTCTCAGATAAAGGTTGAGGGCATACAGGGCGAGGTAAACCAGGAGGGGGAGATAATTTAACCCAAGTACCTTCTCCCAGTCGCCGCGCTGTGTTTGCGTAAACAGGCTATAAACCAGCCAGGCGGTTATGGTGGCCGAACCGAAAAACAGCAGGAGGCTTTTTATGATGGGCCGCAAACGACGCTCCTTTTATTCGTACTAAGCCCTCATGCCCCTTGAGGGTGCCACGAAGCATGAAAAAGGATTCAATGTTTTTCACACTTGCAACCTGAAACTTGAAACTTTGTTACATCGCCTGGAATAATTTGATTTTCTCCCGCCGACAGGGTATGCTTAAGCCATTAAAAAATCAACCGCATACCCCATTCCTTACAGCTTGATGACTCCTTTTTCTAAAAAAATTACCTGGGCCTTCCTGGCCTTCCTGATACTGCTGGGAGGTCTGTTCGCTTACCAATACGGTCCGCGGCTCGTTTATCGCTATTTTGGATATTACTTTCTAAAACCGGCCGAGACCCAATGGCCCGAAGAAACACCGGATAGAATAAGACAATTATGGGGAGAAGCCAAGGGAAAACTGGTCTGGAGTTCCAGCCGCTCCGGAACTCATCAGATTTTCTTGTTGACGTTGCCGGATTTGAAGCAGTACCAGTTGACCAGCCATCCCCACGTCAGTTACTACCCCCGGATCAGCCCCGATGGGAACCGGATCCTTTTTGCCCGGTCCCAGCAGCGCTGGGTCTCCGAACGGGATCAGCGACCCTGGGATGTCTATCTCTTCGACCTGGGTTCGGGTAAGGAATCCCTGGTGGTTAAAAACGGTAATTTTCCTGCCTGGTTGCCGGATGGAGAGCATTTTACCTTTTTAAGGGGCGATCTGGTCCTGATGAAAAGGCTTGGCGGATCAAGGGAAACCCTCCTTTTTAACGGGCGGAAGCCCCCCTACGAGGCCGAACCCCAGACCCCGGAGCTGTCTCCCAAGGACCCCGATCTTTTGGCCATAACCCTGCGGGGGAAGCTTTCCGGGGTATTTCTCCTCCGCTTATCCCAAAATCGCCTGATCCGGCTGGGAGACAACAGTTGCGAGCTGACCTGGATGCCTGACGGCCGGACACTGGCCTGGGTGGAAGTAGGGGGCCGGGGTGGAACGCAAATGCTGAGTTCCGGCCTGGACGGGAGAGGGAAAAAGGTGTTGATGGACCTGCCCTTGACCTTCAGTCACGAATACTTTCCCAAGGTTTCCAACGACGGGAAATGGCTGGTCTGGGGCGCCTCGGAAGGGGACCATGAACATGACCTGGCCGATTACGAAATCTTCCTCTGGAAAATGAGCCGCCCCTGGAAAGAGGCGGTGCGGATCACCTATAATCCGGCCAATGACCGCTGGCCGGACCTGTATGTCGAGAAGGGATTCAATGGTTAAAATTCTTATAGTCTATCACTCACAAAGCGGCAATACCCGAAAGATGGCCGAAGCGGTGGCCCATGGGGCCGGGGAAATCGAAGGCGTAACGGCCCTATTAAAAAGGGCCTTTGAGGTAACGGACGAAGACTTGATTGATTGTGATGGGCTGGTGCTGGGTTCCCCTGAATACTTTGGGTATATGTCCGGGGCGGTTAAGGACCTCTTTGATCGGACCTATGAGCAGGTCAGAGGGAATAAAAAGATCTTCCGAAAGCCCTATGCCGTTTTTATCAGCGCCGGAAACGACGGCCAGGGGGCTTTGACCCATATCGAAAGGATCTGCCTTGCCTATCAATTCAAGAAATCCCAAGAGCCCCTTATTGCCAAAGGTCCTGTTACCGTAGATATCCTGGCCCAATGTGAAGACCTGGGCCGGACCATCGCCGCCGGCTGTGAGGCGGGGATCTATTGATTTTTGCCCGCTTCAACTCTTTTGGTACCCCGGAAACCGGGCACTGGACTGCCCCCCCATAACGCTGATGAGGTGGTCGGAAATGGTGCCGCCAATAGACTTAACCGGGTTCCCAACTTTTTTTCTTAAGCCTTCCATTAAAATAATAACCTATTCCATATTATCCTACATAAATGTGGGCCAATACCGAAAATATTTTTCCAGACCAGATCGTTCTCGGGGTTTTTAGCTTAAATTTTCTAAATTATAAATAAAAATTTTGACAACTTCCCAACCCTCCGTTAAGATACAATCCTTTTAATCGGTTATTAATTCCTGGAAGATAAGGGAAGTAAATTTGAAATCCATTATGGGAATTTATCCAACAGGGTTAATTTTACCTCTTTACCTTCAATAGGAATCCAATGAAACCAGAATATCAATCGGTGGAGTCCCTGTTGGCCGACAAGGCTTCTCAACCAGAGGACCCGGAGGTCAGCCGGGATGCAATCGCTCGTCAAAAGGCCCAATTGGAAGCCATCTTTTCAGGCTTCCAAGATCCTTTGTTTATCCTGAATCCCCAATACGAAATCTTGTTGGCTAACCAGACTTTCATCACCCAGAGCGGTGTACGATCCTTAGAGGAACTGAAAAGCAGAAAATGTTACCAGGTCAGGCATGGGTTTGAAAGACCCTGCCCGGGCTGTGCGGTCACCCAAACCCTCCTTACCGGTCAGGCCGTTTCCGGGGAGCGCTATGTGGAAGATATCAATCAAATTCACTTTCAACAGGCCTACCCTATTTATAATGAAGGGGGGGCGTTGACTTCCATTATCCAATACTCCCGTGATATTACCGGGGAGAAACGGTTGCAGGAACAACTTATCCAGGCCGAAAAGCTGGCCGGGATCGGGATCCTGGCCTCAGGGGTGGCCCACGAGATCAATAATCCCCTGACCGGTATCTTAGGCCTGGCCGAGATCCTTCAGCATACCGATTCCCCAACGCTTAGAAACCAATACTTGAAGGAGATCATCGTATATTCCGGGAGAATCGCAGAAATTGTCAAAGATCTTTCCACCTATTCCCGAATCCCCCGGAGCGATGCTATTTCGTCGGTCAACCTGCAGCAGGCCCTTAAAGATGCCCTGCGTATGGTCAGTCGCGCGGCCATGTTCGGGGATATCGAGGTGACCGAGGATCTGATGGAATTGGAACCTATCCGGGCCAGCGACAGTGAGATCCAACAAATATTTGTCAACCTGATCAGCAATGCCGTGGAAGCCATGGAGGGTAACGGGATGTTAAGACTGGCTAATCGAAAAACCAGTCGTGGTCTGGAGGTGGTGATCCAGGACACCGGACCGGGGATTGCTAAGGAAACCCTGAAAAAGATCTTTGATCCTTTTTTTACGACCAAACCCCCGGGCCAGGGGACCGGATTAGGACTGACGGTGACCCACCGGCTGATCACTAAATATCGGGGAAGTATCGAAGTGGAGAGCAAAGAAGGAAGAGGGACGACCTTCAGGGTGATTTTTCCATTCCCGAGGAGACCAGAATGAACCATAAGATCTTGGTGGTTGATGATGAAGAAATTGTTCGGCGGGTCGTTCGTCTCCATTTGGAGCGAGAAGGGTGGGTAGGTATCGAAGCCGGTGATGGAGCCGAAGCCTTGGAAGTATTGGAAAAAGAACCGGTCGACCTGGTGCTTTGCGATATTAAGATGCCCCGTATGGACGGTATCCATTTTTTGAAGGGTTTAAAGGAGAAAGGCCTTCTGGTCCCGGTTATCATGCTCTCAGGCTTTGTGGATATGAAGACGGCCCTGGAGGTCATGCGTTGCGGGGCCTTGGATTATTTAACCAAACCGATTCAACGGGATGTCTTAATCCTGTCGGTAAAGCGCGGGTTGGACTATAAAGAACTGATCGATGATCGAAGGCGTTTACAGGAAGAAAATCGAAAACATCAGGAAGATCTGGAACGAAAGGTGACCGAGCAAACCGCCTTGATCGAACAGCTTTTCGATATCTCCATACAGCTCAATACCCTGGAAGGCTTAGAAACCATCACCGGCTTTCTGGTTGAAACCATCAGCCGGTTGACCCATAGCCGGCGGGTATCCGTTATGCTCCATAACGAATCCAGAAATTGTTTGGAAATTATAAAAGCCAAAGGAATTCCCTTAGAAATTGTTAAAAAAACAAGACAACCGGTAGGAGAACCTATAGCCGGCAGGGTATATGCCGAGGGGAAGGCCTTTATAATGGATGCGATCCAGAAAAAAAATGGGGCCAAGGGATACTCCGATTCCAAGGCTTTTATCAGCCTGCCGATCCTGCAAATCCCTCTTAAAATCCAGAATAAGCCATTTGGAGTTATTAATGTTACCGATAAAGAAGGGGATCTCCCTTTTAATCCAGAGGACCTGAAAATCCTCGAATCGTTGTCCGCTTCCGTCTCGGTGGCCATTCAGAATGAACTGCGCCGGCGGGAGATGGAAACGGTTTATCTGGAACTGGTCAAGAGCCTGGCCGAGGCCATCGAGACCAAAGATTCTTATACCCGAGGACATTGTGAAAGGGTCACCGAAGTATCGCTTAAGATAGCCAAAACCATGGGGCTTCCCATTCAGCAAATACGGGATATCCTCTTAGCAGGGCTCCTTCACGATGTGGGAAAAATCGGGATTCCCGAAGGCATTTTAAGCAAAGCCGGTCCATTAGACCCATCGGAACGCGCTTTGATTCAAGAGCACCCCGATTTGGGGCTCAACATCATTAAGCATGTCGGCTTTTTGGGAGAAGCCAAGACAATCATCGCCCAGCATCATGAACGGTATGACGGTACGGGATACCCTCAGGGGTTGAAAGGGGAGGCCATCCATCTCGGGGCCAGGATCCTGGCTGTGGCCGACAGCTTCGATGCCATGGCCGCCGAGCGGCCATTCCGCCGTCCATTGAGTAAAGGAATGATCATAGAGGAGATTCGACTGCAAGCCGGATTCCAATTCGATCCCCAGGCCGTCGATATTTTTTTAACTCTTTTAGCGGAAGAAGGGAAAGAACGATTCGGTTAAACCTTGATCAATTTGAAGCCCTGGTCAGCCAGGCCCTGGAAGAAATTCCCGCAGAATTCCTCGAAAAGCTGGAAAATGTGGAAATTGTCGTTGAAGAGGAACCTTCTGCGCAACTTTTAAAGGAATTGGGGCTGGGGGAACGGGAGCTGCTCTTCGGTTTGTATCAAGGGGTCCCCCGGCCGGAAAAAAGCTATTTTCAAGGGATCAATTTTCCAGATCGCATCACCCTTTTTCGTGGCCCTATTCTGCGTACCTGTCCGTCCGAAGGCAGGGTTAAGGACCAGATCAGAAAGACCCTGGTCCATGAAATAGCCCATCATTTCGGCTTTCCGGAGACCCGGATACGCCATTTGGGATATTAATAAGGCTAATTAATCGTCTTGGGGATCAACTCCCCAAAAATTTCTTCAACGTAAAGACTACAGATCATCCTTTTCCGGTTGAGGCAACTCAAGGTGTTTTCATTCCATTCCAGCCAGATACATTGCTGACATTGGAGATCCGGGAGCTTTAAGTTAAAACAGAAATGGTTTTCCTGCATTTTTTCCTCCATGACCCCTCCTCTATCCCTTTATAGAGTATATAAAAATTTTACTATACTATATATTGGGTGTCAATCAAAAAAAGGAAGAGGTTTAGGGAAGTATCTTCAGCCAATCCTTACAATTTTTTTCCAGAAGAATTTTTTTCCCCACTGGAATTTTAAGTTGATGCACACCTGCCGGAAGGTTATACCCTTGAATTTCCGGGTTTAACTCTTTGAGTTCCTTGAAATAGGAGCCGCAGGCTTTGGCAATATCCCGAAGGGGAACCGGATGAGGAAGCTGAACCAGGACTTGATCGTATTCTATAGGGAGATATCCTTCTTTTTCAGGAAGCTCAAAACCGTATTTTTTAGGATCGGACAATAAAACCTTGGCCGTCAGGATCCGGAAGATATAGCGCTCGGTCTCCTGGGGCAAAGCCATTCGGTAATAATCATTTTCTCCCTGGAGAGTAATTTCCTCTTTAACCCGTTCTTCCCCGCAATTATAGGCGGCCATAGCCAGGGTCCATTTACCGAATTGATCGTATAAAATCTTCAGGTAATTGATGGCTGCATCGGTGGATTTGATCAAATCCAGCCTTTCGTCGATCCAGGGTTTTTTCTGCAGACTGAATCTTTTGCCTGTTTTTTCAATAAATTGCCAGAATCCGGCCGCCCCTTTGTTGGAGAGGGCCTGGGGTCGTAGGGCGCTTTCCGCCACCAGCAGATACTTCAGGTCATCAGGCATCCCTTTCTCTTTAAGCCTGGCCTCAATATAAGGGAAATACCGTTTACTCCTCTTTAGCCACAGAAAGACCTGGGCCCGGTCATAGACATTAATGGTAAACTCCCGGTCCATTCGTTCCCAGATCTTTCGGTCTGCAAGGGGAACCGGTTCACCACAGAGCGACAGGGAGTGGGGAAAGGTATAATAAAAGGCCTGGGCCGGGCTCGTCCCGAGCCAAGACAGGCCCAAACACAAACCCAGACTCAGCAGAAGAATTATGTCCGATTTTTTTAATGCCATTGGGTTCTTGTTAAATCCTCGCCCCTCAAGGGGCGACATGAAGCATGAAAAAGGATTCAAGGATTCAGGGGGTCAAGGATTCAAGTGAATGGCTTGGAAATAAAATCCTTGAACTCCCGAATCCAGGTTTTTCACTTGAAACTTGCGGCTTGGAACTTGAAACTTTATTCTCAACTGACCCCCGACCCCTGATCCTGAAAACTATTTTCCAATTAATCCTGAAACCGCCCAGTCAGGAACACTCAGACGATCTCCAAGGCATTGAAAAAATACC
>JACRBX010000161.1 GCA_016219225.1 Deltaproteobacteria bacterium | reverse complement strand
GGTTCTTTTCGGGGAATTCGGCATATTAAGGGTTTGCCCACCAGATTAAAGGTCTTGTAGCCGCTCAGGCCCCAGTTGCCGATAATCAGGGGATGATAATTCAGCTTACTGCGGACCTTGCCGATGATATCCGTGTCTTCGGCAAAGACCAGGACGACCTCCGAGCCGGCATTTTTTATTTTTAACATGGGTGAAGTGCTGTCCCCGCCCCCCACGGTAAGGGCTTCAATAGCCAGAAATTCTCTTCCCCGGGCCTTCATGCCTTTGACCAGTTCTTCCCTGGCAAACATCCCATAACCAGTGGTGGAATGGATCAAGGCGATCTTCTTGCTTTTTTTAACGGCGTAATCCAGGATGGCATTGATCTGGTATTCCTCCCTCATGGAACCCCGGAAGATATAGTTCTTGGCTTCTTTCTGATAGCGGTCGGTGATCGGGCTGGCGATGGACGGTCCGGCCATCAGGGGGATACGATGCTGCTGGTTCAGGTGCATGAAGGCCAGCACATTCCCGGAATTCACCGTACCCATCATGGCCACTACCTTGTCATGGGTGATGAGCCGGGTGGCGATCTCCACCGCCCTTTTGGGGTTGGACTCGTCGTCGTAGACCAGAAGCTTGACCGGTTGGCCCTTGCAGCCTCCGTTGGTGTTGTATTCTTTGACGGCCATTTTGATCCCCTGCATGGCTGCTTCCGCGAAATCCACGATGGCCGGCGGGCCGCTTAAGCCCATGGCCACCCCAATCCTGATTTCCGTTGCGAAAGCCTGAAATCCCAACCCGAATAAAAAGATTAAAGCCAGAACCACAGTTACACCCATCATTTTTCTACCTGACATCGCCGTTACCTCCTTTATGGTTTTTAGTATAATTAAATTATAACCAAAGATATTTGAAGTT
Organism: Deltaproteobacteria bacterium; assembly: GCA_016219225.1. NCBI lineage: Bacteria > Pseudomonadati > Myxococcota > Myxococcia > Deltaproteobacteria bacterium. The sequence goes on along the minus strand of JACRBX010000161.1, from coordinate 7,936 downwards.
TTTGAATTCATAGTGCTCCTCAAACGAATCTTCCCGGTCCTTCCAGAATATGCAAGCCGATGGCCGCTTCTTTGAAACGGAGAATGCCGCCTCCGTTTTCACACAGGGCCAGCCTGGCTTTATCAACCTGACGTCGACCGGCCTCTCCCCTGAGCTGGGTGACCAATTCGTGAATCATCCCCAGACCGGAGGCGGACACCGGATGGCCGCGGGATACCAGGCCCCCAGAGGTGTTCACCGGAATTTTCCCGCCCAGCCGGGTAGCCCCTGAAGCCGTAAACGGCCCCCCTTCACCGACAGGGCATAAGCCCATATTTTCAATCTGCATGATTTCCCCCACAATGGTGGCATCGTGCACTTCGGCCAGGTTGATATCTTTAGGGCTAACCCCGGCCATTTTATATGCCTTTTCTGCAGCCTTCTGACAGGTATTCGGCCGGCTGTCCAGGTCGTCATCGTCTCCGCTCACATAGACACTGGCCTTGATGGCTACCGCCCTTTTCCGAACGTCATAGGGCAGTCTTTCTAAAAAATCCTCCGAGCAGACCAGGGCCGAGGAGGCACCGTCCCCAATGGGCGCACACATGGCCCGGGTCAGGGGCCAGGCTACCGGTATATCATTCAGAACTTTTTCCGGACTGAATTCAAACTGAAATTGGGCCTTGGCATTCATGGTACTGTGCCAGTGATTTTTGGAGGCGGCTATGGCCAAATGCTCCCGGGTGGTTCCGTAACGGGCCATGTGCCATCTGGCAAAGTAGGCGTATAAATCCATAAAAGGGCTTCGTTCCTTATGGGGTATCTCAGGGATCTCCAGGTCTACATGATTGGCCATCCAATGGTCCCATTCTTTAAAAAATTCTTTTTCATGGGTCGTGTCGATATAGACCCCGAAGCTGGCCAGGGATTTTTTCCGGTCTTCCAAAACGACCTTTTCCACTCCCACGGCTAATGAACATTCAAACAGTCCGGTCAGGATGTCTTTGTAGGCACTGTGCAAGGCCAGAATGCCGGTGGCACAGGCCGCCTCGTGATTGGTTACCGGAACGGAATCGATTCCGATACCCCTCATGGCCAGGTGCCCGCGAATGCCATGTTGTCCATGGCTGTAGCCCCAGAGACCATTACCGAAGTGGACCGATTCAATGGCCTCTTTGAATAACTGGGCATCCGCCAGGCAGGCCTCAACGGTCTGCATGGTCAGATCGATATGCGAGGTGTTCAAATAATTACCATATCGGAGTGTGTCTGTTCCGATGATATAGATATTTTTCACTTTAAGTTTTCTCCTGATAAAAATTTTCTGAAATTTGTTTAATCCCTTATTAAGCAAAACCCATGCCCGGAAAATTTATATTTTAATTTATTTAAATAATTAAATATTTCTATAGAATAGCTTTGTTGTGCCCTTATGAGGGCATTCATGCGCCCGTATGCGGACAAAATTCTTGATCATGAAACAAAAAAAGGCTATAGGCTATGGACAATAGATTAAATTCTATTTTCGCGCAAAGGATGAGATGGTATGACTTCAAAAATGATCAGCCGGCAACAGGAAGAGGCCGCCCGACTGGAAAGAAACCTGGTCCATAGTGCCCTGGGGGCCTCGGACAGGGAGTCGGCCCGCAATATCCTCTTTCAAGTCCTGGGCAGGCTCTCCGCCTATCTCGGATATCCGGAATGTGACGCCCTGTTTATTTCCACGGCCCTGGAACTTTCGACCCTTTGTTTCATCCAGGGGCAAAGCTTCGGTGAATTATTCCCTTATCTGCAAGCCGCTCTGGCCGGGGCTGAACGGCAGGGGGACCGACGCTCTCAGGCCCTGATCAAGCTTCATTTAGGCCGTATTAATTATTTCGGGGAACGCCGTCTGGAGGCCATCAAGTCTTTTTCCGAGGGCAAGGCCCTAGTTGAAGAATTGGGCGATGAGGATATCCTGATCCAGGCCGGCGAGTTTTTAGGTCTCTATTTTCATATGCAGGGTCTGTTCAAAGAGGCCAGAGAGCATTTCAGCCGGGCCGCAGCCAGCTATGAGGCCGAAACCGGAAAACGGCTTATCAACCCCTCGGCGGCCATGTGGCTGTGTTACTGCGAAGCCTACCTCGGCCAATTCCCCAGGGCCCTGGGCCGGTTGGATTATTACCGCCGGATTGCCAAGGAGAAGTCCGACCAGAACCTGGCCACTACCTTGAGAAGCGTTTTAGGTATTATTTTATTGATTATAAAAAAATTGCGGGAGGCTTCCTTTCACCTGAATATTGCTTTACAGGAGGCCAATAACACGGGCAATGCCCTGGCTCATTATTTTTCCCTGGCCGCCCTGGCCACCGTGAATTTATACGAGGGACGGCCGGAAAAGGCCCGCGACCTTCTCGGTCAGAGCCTGGCCGTAGCCTTTAAGGCCGGGCTTATCAGGCAGTACGCCACCCCCCTGATCTTGGAAACGGTCTATGAATTCCAGCGGCTGGGGTTGGAGTCCTTGCCCGAATTTACTTTTCAGCAGGAGTTCATCAGGGTCATGAACGAGCCGAACCTTCATTTAAAAGGGGTGGTATTGCGTCTCAAAGCTATGGAGGCCATGTCCAGGGCCGGCGACTATGAGGACATGGAGGAGGATCTTAAGGCCAGTGAAGAGTATTTGAACCGTTGCGGAGACCCGATTCAGTTGGGGAAGACCAATCTGGAAATGGCCCGACTCAGGCTCAGACAAAATCATCAGGAAGAGGCCCGGGCCATGGCCCAGCAGGCCTGGGAGAATTTTTCCGGCTACGGGGAGGTCTTTTACCCCGATGACTTGAGACATCTTCTGGCCGGCCATACCTGTTCTTTGCTGCCGATGACTTCAGGCGATCTATTCCTGAACCGTTTCATGGAAATCGTCGAAGAGTTGCTGCCCACCGCTGACCTTAACCAACTCCTGGTCCAATCTGTGGCCGCCATCAACAAATTTCTCGGGGCGGAACGGGGCGGCCTGTTCTGGTTCAGGCAAAGAAACAGGGGCCGGGAGCCGATCCTCCGGGCCGCCTGCAACCTCACCAAACAAGAGGTTTTTTCCGAGGGGTTTCAATCCAATCTTTCCTATATCTTTCAGGCCTTCCGGGAAAACAAGCCCCTGATGGTCCGGAAGAAAGATGCCGGCCCGAATGAGATCAAGGCCATTTTGTGCCTGCCCTTTGAAATAGACGGCAAGCCACAGGGGGTGGTCTATCACGACAACTCTTATGTGAACGACTGCTTCGACATTTTTGATACCGGCCAGTTGAGACAGATGGCCAACCGATTGAACAGTTACATCGCCCGGGTCTGGGGGTACAGCCGGAAATTGGAAGAAACCGCTTTCACTGGTTCGGAAAACCTGATCCACCTGGAGTCTTCCGATGGTTCGGAAATCGTCACCCAAAGCCCGGTGATGAATAAGATCCTGGTTAAGGCCGACCGGATGGCCGATTCGAATGGGACGGTCCTGATCCTCGGGGAAACCGGCGTGGGCAAGGAACTGATGGCCCAAAGGCTGTACAAAAAGAGCCGTTTTCACGAAGGTCCCCTGGTGGTGGTGGATATGACCACCATTTCTGAAAACCTGGTGGAAAGCGAGCTTTTCGGCCATGAAAAGGGGGCCTTTACCGGTGCCGACCGCCAGAAAAAAGGGCGACTGGAACTGGCCCATAAAGGGACCCTTTTCATCGACGAAGTAGGGGAGATCCCCAAAGGTATTCAGGTTAAACTTCTGCGGGCCTTGCAGGAACGGACACTGGTCCGGGTCGGCGGAACCCGGACCCTGGCTTGTGATTTCAGACTGATTGCCGCGACCAATCGGGACCTAGCGACGGAAGTCGCCGCCGGACGGTTTCGGGAGGACCTTTATTATCGTCTCAACGTTCTTCCCCTTATCCTGCCGCCCTTAAGGGAACGTTCCGAGGACATCCTCCTGCTGTCCCGGCATTTCCTGAATCGCTATGCCGCCAAATACGGTTATCACGTCTACACGCTAAGTCCGGAACAGGAAGCGGCTCTATTGAATTATCATTGGCCGGGGAATGTGCGGGAGTTGAAAAACGTCATCGAGCGGGCGGTTATTTTATCCACCGGCCGGGACCTGGAATTGGATCTTCCGGTTATGGGAAAGCCCCGGTCTATGGACTTAACAGACGACAGCCCGACCCTTGACGAGCTTCAACGCCGCTACATCCAGCAGGTCCTCGAAAAAACCGAAGGCCGGATGAGCGGCCCCGGGGGGGCAGCGACCATACTGGGCATGAAACGATCGAGTTTCTATAATCGGATGAAAAAACTGGGTTTACGGTAGTCTGGCACCAGAAATCCAGGCGTAAAGCTCCGTCGAGTTGGCCGGCATCCCCGTTCAAGTAAAATTTTCAGGGAAGTCTTTCAATAATCATGGTGCCGGACATCCCTTGGGCCGCACAAAGGGTGATTAAACCGTAACGCAGATTTTCCCGCTCCAGTTCATGGATCATGGTGGCCAGCAGGATTCCTCCGGTGGCTCCAAGTGGATGCCCCATGGCAATGGCGCCGCCGTTGACATTCACCTTTTCCTCCGGGATATCGAGCGTTTTCATCCAGGCCAGAGGAACACTGGCAAAGGCTTCGTTGATTTCAAAACGGTCGATCCGATCCAGGGTTAGTCCGGCCCTTTTGAGGGCCAGACGGGTTCCCGGAATGACGCCATCCAGCATTTCTTCAGGATCCACCCCGCAGTTGGCATTGGAAAGAATACGGGCTCTGGGTTTTAGACCGTGTTCCCTGGCGATATCCTCCGATACCCACAAAGCCATGGAGGCGCCATCGCAGATCCCTGAAGCAGCGGCAGCATGAATCACACCATTTTCCTTGAACGGGCGGGGAAGACTGTTAATTTTATCGACGGTCGTTTGGGGCTTGATGTTGGAGTCCCTGTCCAATACCTGCTCCCTGCCATCCTGATCGATGTAGGTGACGGGGATTATTTCGTTTTTGAATTTTCCCGCTTCGGTCGCAGCCTGGGCTTTTTGCTGACTCCTGACAGAGAAAGCGTTGATCTCATCCTGACCGATGCCGTATTTGACAGCGATGATTTCTGCAGACACCCCCTGGGGGACGATGTTATGCTTTCTGAGGACTTCCGGTGTAATAGGCGACCGATCCGGATCATCTCTGTCCGAACCCATGGGCACCCTGTTCATGTGCTCTCCGCCGCCGGCCAGGGCCACATCGTAATCCCCCACTTTAATGGACGCGTTCGCAAAGGCATTGGCCTGAAGGGCGCCGGAACAATAGCGGTTCAGGTGAATGCCAGATACGGTATGGGGTAATTTTGAGGCCAGCACGATCCACCTGGCGATGTTGGCCCCCTGCTCCTTGACTGCGATGGTAGTGGAATAGATTAGATCTTCTATCTTCTCGGGCGGAAGATTTGGGTTTCTTTCTATGATCGCGTTTGCCAGCGTTGCGCTCAAGGTAGTCGGGTGAATATTGGCAAATTCTCCGAAAAACCCTTTTTGGGGACGACTGAGACGCCCCCGTGCGGTCCGAACCGCATCAATCAAATAACATTCTTGCATGAGTTCCTCCGTTTCACAAGTATATCGGACCTATTACCGATAGTCTATTAATTGAAAATATGGATGCTTTGCCTGTTTATTTCAGACAATCACTTTCGCCCAAATCCCATACGTAAGGCCCCGTCGAGTCTGATGGATTCTCCATTCAAGTATGAATTCTCAATGATGTGCAGGGCCAAAGCGGCATACTCATCGGACCGGCCAAGCCGTGGAGGGAAAGGCACCTGTTTGGTCAATCCCTCTTTGGCCTCCGGACCGAGCCTCCCCAGCAGGGGGGTCTCAAAGATGCCCGGGAGGATCGTCATGACGCGAATCCCTTCGTTGGCAAACTCCCTGGCGAGCGTCAGGGTCATGGAGACAATGCCTCCCTTGGAGGCTGAATAGGCCGCCTGGCCGATCTGTCCGTCAAAAGCGGCAATGGAAGCGGTGTTGATATACACTCCCCTTTCGCCTTTTGCATTGGGCGAATTGTTTGCCAGGGTTGAGATCGTCGAACGGATCACATTGAAGGTGCCCACCAGATTGACATTGACGATATTGGTGAACCACTCCGGAGATACAAGACCATCCTTACCTAAGATTCTCACGGAACTGCCGATCCCTGCACAATTGGCCACTACATGAATCGCACCAAACGCCGACAGGACACTTTCAACGGCACGATCTACCGCTGCGTGGTCGGTCACGTTGACCGGAACGAAAATTGTTCCGCCACCGAGATCATTTGCAGTCTTTTCACCGAGTTCTGGATTCTGATCGAGGAGCGCCACTTTGGCTCCTCTCTCCACCAAAGCCTGGGCAGTGGACCTTCCCAACCCGGAAGCACCGCCGGTCACAATAGAGACACTGTCCTTAACCTGCATATCTTCTCCTTTGAATGATCCATCGATTGAAGCCGTGGCTTCTATTTCTTCTCTTTTTATCGGGCTATGAAGGCCTGCCTGGGCCCCCGCTTCAATATTTCGCCAGTGGCGAATGTGGGCAATTCATCGACGAAAATAAACTCCCCTGTGGATTTGTGTCAGCAATCAAAGACCAGGGGAAAGTCTTCCGTTAACCCGGTAATTCCTCTTGCTTCTATATCCTAATAGAAACTGCAAAGCCTGTGCCACAGTATATTTATCTAATATATTTACCTTTTAATTTTTTTACCCTATACAGGGCCAAAAGAATATTGCAGATAGCATGTCTGATATTGCTTTCTGCAACACTTAAAAATGATGGGAAAATATCCGGATAATCCCATCTCTAAACGCTCTCTATCAATGTGGAGAATGCCGATGTTCATTCGAGGTGGATCGAACCCTTTCTAATCTTTCTGTAGATGGTGCAGGGGTTGATTTCTAAAATCTGGGCTGTTTTGGTGATGGTTCCCGATTCCCTAAACGCCTTTTTGACTAAGATTTCTTCCAACTTTTCAAAGGCGGTTTTCAGCGGCATGACGCCTGAAACCGAAATGTCCCCATCCTTAAGGGTGCCATCCTCCTCTTCAAACCTACTCAAAGACAGGTAGTCTTGAACATCAACTTCATCCTTGTCAGCCATGACGACCAATTGCTCCACAATGTTTTTCAATTCCCGCACGTTTCCCGGCCAGTGATAGTTTTGCAACCTGGCCATCAGACTCAGAGAGATTTTGATGTTCGTATTGTACTTAAGATTCATGTTTTTAAGGAAAAAGCGCACGAGGGGTAGGATATCTTCCCGTCTTTCCCGCAAAGGGGGAATAAAAATGGGAATAACGTTGAGTCGATAGAAAAGATCGCGCCGAAACTTTGTGGAATCGGACAATTGTTTCTGATTCATGTTGGACGCCGAGATGATCCGGGCCTGGAGCAAAACAACCTTTGTGCCGCCGACAGGCATGAATTCTCGTTCCTGTAATACCCGCAGGAGCTTGCTTTGCATCGGAAAAGGCAATTCGGTGATTTCATCAAGGAAAATGGTTCCGCCTTTGGCCTCTTCGAAGAGTCCCTTTTTCCCTCCTTTTTTTGCCCCTGTAAAGGCGCCCTCCTCATACCCAAAAAGTTCTGCCTCGAGTAGATCCAAAGGAATGGCAGAACAATTGATCCCGATAAACGGGTCTTTGTTGCGGGAGCTTGATTTGTGAATTAAATCGGCGATGAGTTCTTTACCTACACCCGACTCGCCCAGGATGAAGACGGGCGAATCGGAAATGGCTACTTTGACAGCCAGGGAAACAATTCTCCGCATCTGATCGCTGGAATACACGATCTGATTACTTCCAACCAGTGATTCCAATTCAGTCAACCTGTTGAAGTAACTGTCTTTAAGAGTCTCTGCCTTTCGCAAATCCTCTTGCAATTGGATCAACTTGGTCACATCCCGGCCCGTATTAATGACCTTTTCTATCTCCC